>JANXXR010000621.1 GCA_025350525.1 Deltaproteobacteria bacterium | reverse complement strand
GGCCCGACCACTCCCGCCGCCGACCAGGCGGTCAATAGCCGGCCGTGGATGGCGCCGACCTGCAGGGTGCCGAAGAGGTCGCGCAGGTAGGCCGGCACGGTGGCGAAGCCGCCGCCGTACATGCTGATGATGACGCAGACGGTGACCACGAAGAGCGGAACGTTGCGCAGCCCGGCGGCGAGCGGCACCAGCGCGTAGAGCACGGCGCCGAGGATGAAGTAGAGGTTGTAGGTGGGCTTGCGGCCCAACTTGTCGCTGAAGCTCGACCAGGCGAACCGGCCGCCCATGTTGAAGAGCGAGAGCAGCCCGACGAAGCCGGCCGCCGCCGCCGCGCTGACGCCGAGGGTCTGCTGGATGATGGGCGAGGCCGTTTGCAAGAGGCCGAGGCCGGCGCTGACGTTGAGGAAGAGCACTCCCCAGAGCAGCCAGAACTGCCGGGTCTTGATGGCGTCGGCGGCGGTGACGTCGGCGGCGGTGACCATCATCTTCTGGCCCGAGGCCCGGGGCGTGTAGCCCGCGGGCGTCCAGCCGGCCGGCGCCACGCGCACGGTGAAGACGCCGAACATCATGATGACGAAATAGATGGCGCCCATGGTCAGGAGGGTCTCGGCCACGCCGGTGCTGGCCGGGCTCGCGTAGTGCTTCATGAGGTTCACGGCCAGCGGCGAGCCGATCATGGCGCCGCCGCCGAAGCCCATGATGGCCATGCCGGTGGCCATGCCGGGGCGGTCGGGGAACCACTTGATGAGCGTCGAGACCGGCGAGATGTAGCCGATGCCGAGCCCGATGCCGCCGAGCACGCCGTAGCCACCGATCACCAGCGCGAACTGGTGCAGTTTGACGCCCAGCGCGGCGACGGCGAACCCTCCGCAGAAACAGCAGGCGGCGGCGAACATGGCCTTGCGCGGCCCGGCGCGCTCGAGCCAGGTGCCGAAGACCGCCGCGGCCAGGCCGAGGAAGACGATGGCGACGCCGAAGATGAGCGCGATGGAGGTCAGCTTCCAGTCGCCCTCCGCCGACTTGCTCACGCCCAGGACGCGGGTGAGCGGGAGGTTGAAGACCGAGAACCCGTAGACCTGCCCGATGCACATGTGGATGGCGAGCGCGGCGGGGGGAACCAGCCAGCGGCTGTAGCCCGGCCCGGCGACGGTGTGTTCGCGATCGAGGACGCTCATGCTGTGACCTTCACGCTTTCTCGAGGGTGATCACCACCGACTTGGAGGCCGGCGTGTTGGAGGTGTGGGCGACGTGGCGGGACGGGACCAGCGCGTTGGTCTCGGGGAAGTAGGTGCAGGCGCAGCCGCGCGGAATGTCGTAGGCGACGACGGTAAACCGCCGCACGGTTCTCAATTCATCGTCCAATCGTGTCCCCTGGGGACTGCCCTCGGGTCGTGTCCCCGGCGGGCTGAAGTGGCTGGTGATGTTCACCGTCTCGCCGTCCTTCAGCCCCTGCTCGCGCAGGTCCTCGGCGTTGACCAGCACCACCCGGCGGTCGCCCTTGAGGCCGCGGTAGCGATCCTCGAGACCGTAGATGGTGGTGTTGTACTGATCGTGGCTGCGCACCGTCATCATCAGCAACTGGCCGGGACGCAGCGCGTGCCTCGGCAGCGGGTGCACGGTGAACTTGGCCCGGCCCGTCTCGGTGGGGAAGATGCCGTCGCGCGGGCCATTGGGAAGGTAGAAGCCGCCCCTCTGGCGGACGAGCGCGTTGTAGCCGGCGGCTCCGGGGACGACCTGCGCGATCAAATCGCGGATGCGGTCGTAGTCCTCGGCCAGCCAGCGGTAGCGGACCTTGCTGCGCACGCCCAGCGTGGCCTCGGCGAGGCGCGCCACGATCTCCGGCTCCGAGAGCAGGTGCTCCGAGGCAGGCGGGACGCGGCCGCGGGACATCTGCACCACGCCCATCGAGTTCTCGGTGGTGACGAACCGGCCCGCGTCCTCCTCGGTGCGGCCCAGGCAGGGGAGGATGAGCGCGGCGGCGCCGGTGACCAGGTGCGAGCGGTTGAGCTTGGTGGAGACGTGCGCGGTCAGGCGCGCGGAGCGCAGTCCGGCTGCGGTATATTCAGTATCCGGCGTGGCCGAGAGGAAGTTTCCGCCCAGCGCGAAGAAGACCTTGGCCTTGCCGGCGTGCAGCGCGTGGATGGCGTCGACCGTGTCGAGGCCGTGGGCGCGCGGCGAGACGATGCCGGTGGCCTTGTCGAGCGCGTCGAGGAAAGCGGGGGTGGGCTTCTCGTAGATGCCCATGGTGCGATCGCCCTGGACGTTCGAGTGCCCGCGCACGGGGCAGACGCCGGCGCCGGGCTTGCCGATGGAGCCGCGCAACAAAAGCAGGTTCACCACCTCGCGGACGTTGTCGACCGCGTTCTGGTGCTGGGTCAGGCCCATGGCCCAGCAGACGATGATGCGCTCGTTCTCGATGAGCAGCTTCGCCGCCGCGCGGATCTGCGCCTGAGCGATTCCGCAGCCCGCTTCGATGTCCGCCCAATTCAAGTTGCGCAGGTGGTCGGCCAGCGCGGCGTACCCTTGGGTCCGCTCGCGGATGAAGCCTTCGTCCACCGCGCCCGCCTCGACGATGCACTTGCCCAATCCCTGGAAGAGCGCGACGTCGCCGTTGATGCGGATCTGGAGGAAGAGATCGCTCAGCTGCGTGCCGGGCCCCAGGAGCCGCAGCGCTTCCTGCGGGTGCTTGAAGGCGAGCAGACCCGCCTCGCGCAGCGGGTTGACGCTGATGATCTTCGCCCCCGCGCGCTTGGCCGCCTGCAGCGCCGTCAGCATGCGCGGGTGGTTGGTGCCCGGGTTCTGCCCGGCGATGAGGATGACCTGGGCCTTCTCGAAGTCGTCGAGCTTGACCGTGCCCTTGCCGATGCCGATGGTCTCCATCAGGCCGTTGCCGCTCGACTCGTGGCACATGTTCGAGCAGTCGGGCAGGTTGTTGGTGCCGAACTCCCGAATGAATAGCTGGTATAAAAACGCTGCCTCATTGCTGGCGCGGCCGCTGGTGTAGAAGACGGCCTCGTTGGGGCTGGCCAGCCCGCGCAGCTCGCTGCCGATGCGGGCGAAGGCCTCCTCCCAGCTGAGCGGCTGGTAGTGCGTCTCGCCGGGCTCGAGCAGCATCGGCTGGGTGAGCCGGCCCTGCTGGCCCAGCCAGTGATCGCTCTCTTGCGAGAGCTGCGCGACGCTGTGCCGGGCAAAAAACTCCGCCGTGATCCGCGCCTTGGTCCCTTCTTCCGCCACGGCCTTGGCGCCGTTTTCGCAGAACTCGAAGGCGCTGCGGTGGCCGTCCGGGTCAGGCCAGGCGCAGCCTGGACAGTCGTAGCCATCCATCTGGTTGAGCCGCGCGAGCAGCCGGGTGCCTCGGACCAGGCCGGCTTCTCCCAGCGCGAACTTCATCGACTGGACGATGGCGGGGATGCCGCCCGCTACCGCGGAGGGCGTGCGCGTGCCGAGAGGGACGGGCGCTTCCGGTGGCTGGGCGCTGGCGCCGCGGGGGTCCTGGGACTTGCTCGTTTCGAGAGCGGTCGAGGGGGCCTCGGCCATCGGCATCTCCACCTTCGCGGTTGGGCAGCCACAAGCGCCCGGCCAGATTGATGTTGGACGTTTCGAGCGGTTCCGCACCTGCGTCGTTTTGACGCGCCGCCGGTTCTTCCCTCAGTGCCGAGGTGAGTTCTGCAGCGGAACCAGCTGCGCGTAGCCGGTGTAGCGCTCGTCGATGTGGCGGACGTAGTCGACGGGCTCGCTGCCGCGGCAGAAGCCGAAGCGCGCCCTTTGCGCGAACTTGCGGTCGGCGAGCTTGAGCAGATAAGGCGCCACCTCGCGCCACCGGGCCGCATCCTTCTTGTCGCCGCGGGAGAGGTGCCGCGCGTCGTCCACGTGCCCGAAGCCAGAGTTGTAGGCGGCCAGCGCGAAGCGATACCGCTCGATGGGGTCGGCGACGTCTTTGTAATGATCGGAGAGCTGCTGCATGTACTTGAGCCCGCCGCGGATCGACTGCTCCGGGTCGGTCGGGTCGTTGATGCCGAGGCCGCGCGCCGTCGCCGGCATGATCTGGAAGAGCCCGAGCGCTCCCACCCAGCTCTTGCGGGTCGGGTCGAAGTGGCTCTCCTGGTAGATCTGCGCCGCCACCAGCCGCCAGTCGAACTGGTGCTGCTCGGCGTACTTGCGGACCATCGGATCGTACTGGCTGAGCGTGCCCGTCTCCGAGGCGTAGAACTTGTCCTTGCGCTCCTTCTTCAGCGACCGCTGCGCCTCGAAGTACTTGGACTTGAGCAGGTTGAAGTCGGGCTTCTTGCGCAGCTCGTGAAAGACTCTGTCGATGGCCTTCTTCAGCTTGACGTCGCCCGGCCGCACCGACCAGGCCAGGTCGCGCTCGTCGCTGATGGGCGGCCCGACGACGAGGTTGTCCCAGTAGGCGGTGTGCACGTTGGCGAGGATCTCGTCGGCGATGGTGTAGGCGATCTCGCCCCTGGCGACGGCCTGCAGGATGGTGTCGGTCTCCCAGTCTTCGGACACCGGCTTGACGACGACTTGGGGCCTGCCGGCCGCCTTGAGCTTGGCGTTGAGCGCGAGGACGGTGGCGAAGTAGCTGGCGCTCTTGCGGACGTGGACCTCCTTGCCCGAGAGATCCTCCGCCGCCTTGAGCGGCCTGGTGCCGTCCTTCCAGACCACCACCTCGCGGGTGTGGCCCCACGGCTCGGCGAAGAGCACCTGCCGCTTGCGCTCGTCGGTGACGGTGACCTCGGCGGCGATGACGTCGCCTTCGCCCTTGAGGAGCGCCGGCACCATCTCCGTCCAGCTCTGGGTAATGATCATGTCCACGCGGATGCCCAGCGCCTGCGCCAGCTTCTTGCCGACCTCGTAGTCGAAGCCCATGCGGTGGCCGCGGTAGATGAAGAAGCTGGTGTCGTTGTTGCGGGTGAGGACGCGGAGGTAGCCGCTCTTGACGATCTCCTCGAGAGTGCGCGGGTGGTCGGGGCGGCCCGAGGCCCGGGAGATGATGCCTTCGGGCGCGGCGTCCTCGCCGGATTCGGCCTGCGCGATGTCGGCATCGGCGGCCGCCCCGGTCGCGGCTCTGCCCTGTCCCTGGGTGGGGTCGAGGGCCACGCCCGCATCGCCGTCCTGCGCATGGGCCGTATGGGCAAGCAGCAGCGCCGCGACGAGGAGGAGGAGTCTCTTCATTGACCGACGAGCCTAGGTTTGCAGCAAGCGTGCGGTCAAGCGCCCGCCGGAAATCCGGGGCCTGTTTTCTTGCACTCACCTCCCCCCCGGAGCGACGATGCCTCCGTGCTCCAGGGCCTCACCAGCTTCCTCGTCGCCATCGGGCTCTTCCTCTTCGTGGGGCTGCTGCGCAGCACCCTGCGGCGGCGGCGCGTGAACTCCGCCGTCAAGCAGTTCTTCGACGAGCTGGGGTCGCCCCAGCGACTGCTCTTTCTCTACCTGGTCGCAAGGCTGGCGGGCTTCCTCTGGGCCGAAGGCCTCCACCCGAGCGTCGCCCACGGCCTCGAGACCGCCTCGCGCTTCTTCGGCATCCTCGCCGTGCTGCGGCTCTTTGACTCGCTGATCTTCGCCTTCATCCGCTGGCGCGGCCGGGTGGGGATGCCCCGCATCCTGCGCACGCTGTCGGTCTGGGCCCTGACCTTCCTCGCCGGATCGGTCCTGCTGCGCGTCGAGTACAAGCTCGACCTCTCCAGCCTCTTCGCCACCAGCGCGCTGCTCTCGGTCGTCCTCGGCTTCGCGCTGCAGGAGACCCTGGGCAACCTCTTCGCCGGCCTCACCCTCCACGCCGAGCAGCCCTTCGAGACCGGCGAGTGGGTCAGCTTCGGCAAGTACTGCGGTCGCGTCCTCGACGTCGGCTGGCGCTCGACCCGCCTGATCACCGGAGACGAGGACGAGCTCCTGGTGCCGAACAGCCTGATCAGCCGCGAGGTGGTGGTCAACCACATGCGGCCGCAGATCACCGACGTCATCGAGCTGATGGTCGCCCTCGACCAGGAGGTCTCGCCGGCGCGGGCCAAGGCGGTGCTGCTCGAGGCGGTGAACAGCTGCGCGCTGGTGCTCCGGGAGCCGGCCCCCATCGTCCAGCTGGCCTCCTTCGCGCCCGACGGCTTGCACTACCGCGTCAAGCTGCACACCGAGGGCTTCCACGTCGAGCGGACCGCGCTCGACCAGGTGCAGGAGGCGATCTGGTACGCCCTGCGTCGCGCCGCCATCGAGATGTCCCTCCCGCAGACGATGGTCAGCTACCGCGAGCGCGCGGCCGAGGCCGACGACCGGCGGCGCCGCGAGCACCTGGCCGAGGCGGAAGACCTGCTCGGGCGCATCGACTTCGTGCAGGCGCTGAGCGCGCCGGCGCGCAAGGTGCTGGTCGAGAGCGCGCGCTTCCTCGAGTACGGGCCGCGGCAGGCCATCGTGCGGCAGGGAGAGCAGGGCGACACGCTCTACCTGGTGGCGCACGGCGAGGTGGGCGTGAACATCCACGTCGAGGGCGGGCCCGACCGCGAGGTGGCCCGGCTCGGCCGCGGCGCGCTCTTCGGGGAGATGAGCGTGCTCACCGGCGATCCGCGCACGGCCACGGTGGTGGCGCTGGGCGACGCCGCGCTGCTGGCAGTCGGCCGCGACGCCTTCAGCCAGATCCTCTCCGCCGAGCCCGACCTGGCCCAGAGCCTCGCCGACGTCATCACCCGCCGCCGCCTCGCCCTCGACGCCGCTCGCGCCGCGCAGCAGGCTCCCGCGCTGGAGAAGGAGTCGTCCAACCTCCTCTCGCGCATCCGCGGAATCTTCGGATTCAAGCGGCCGGGTGATAAAGCCATCGGCTGATGGTCGTCCCGAAGAACGCATGCTGATCGACGCGCACGTGCACCTCTTCCCCGACCGGCTGGCGCTCGCCATCCGCGACTGGTTCGACAAGCACGCCTGGAGCATCGAGCATCGTGAGGGCGTCGATGCCTGCGTCGAGACCCTCAAGGCCGGCGGCATCGGCCGCATGGTGGCGCTTCCCTACGCGCACAAGCCCGGCATCGCCCGCGCGCTCAACGACTTCACCGCCGCAGTGGCCGCGAGGCACCCCGAAGTCTGGCCCTGCTGCACGGTCTTTCCGGGGGAGGAGGGTGCCGAGCGCATCCTCGACGAAGCTCTCTCCGGCGACTTTCGCGGGGTGAAGATCCATTGCCATGTGATGAAGATCGCGCCCGACGATCCGCGGCTCGACGCCGTCTGGCGGGCCTCGGCGAAGTATCGCAAGCCGGTGACCATCCATTGCGGGCCGGAGCCGGCCCTGGACGGATATGGCGTCGATACCCGCACGGTCTCGGGAGCAGCGCGGCTGCGGCGGGCGCTCGACCGGCATCCGGACGCCATCGTCATCGTGCCGCACCTCGGCGTGGATGAATCGGCGCAGTTCGAGGCCATGCTGCCCGACTATCCCGGGCTCCATCTCGATACCACCATGGCCATTACCGGATACTTTCCCTATCAGCCGGATATCGACATCGTCCGGCGGAACCCGACGCGGATTCTCTATGGGACGGACTATCCCAACCTGCCCTATGCCTGGGACCGCGAGCTGCAGGCGGTGCGGGCGATGAAGCTGCCGCCGGCCGATGAGGCGCTGGTGCTGGGCGGCAACGCCGCGCGCCTGTTCGGCGGCGCTTAAAGCCTGGTCAAAATCTCCGCTCCGTCGCGGGTCACCACGATGGTGTGCTCGAACTGCGCCGACCGCCTGCCGTCGGCGGTGACCACCGTCCAGCCGTCGGCCCAGCCGCGGACGTTGTGCGAGCCCTCGGTGAGCATGGGCTCGATGGTGAAGATCATCCCCTCTTCCATCACCGCCGTGGCCCGCGGGTCGTCGAAGTGGGTGATGGGCGGGTCCTCGTGGAACTGCTCGCCGACGCCGTGGCCGCAGAAGGCCCGCACCACGCCGTAGCCGTGCCGGGTGGCGTGCGCCTCGATGGCGCGGCCGATGGCGCGGGTGGTCCGCCCCGGCTTCACCGCCTCGATGCCCAGCATCATCGCCTCCTCGGTGACGCGGATCAGGCGTTGCGAGGCCTCGTCGATCTCGCCCACCGCGAAGGTCGCCGAGCAGTCGCCGTGCAGGCCGTCGAGGTAGATGGTGACGTCGAGGTTGACGATGTCGCCGCCCTCGAGCGCGCGGTCGTCGGGGATGCCGTGCAGCACCACTTCGTTGACCGAGGTGCAGAGCGACTTGGGGAAGCCGCGGTAGTTCAACGTCGAAGGATATCCGCCCCGCGCGAGGTAGGCGGCGTGGCAGACGGCGTCGATGGCGTCGGTGGTGACGCCGGGGCGCAGGGCGCGGGCGCTCTCGGCCAGGACTTCCGCGGCGGCGCGGCAGGCGCGGCGCATGCGGGCGAGGCGGCGGACCGGATCGGGATCGACGGGCGCGCCCGGGCCGGGTTTTCCGCTCTCCGCATAGTCGGGCCGCGGAATCGAGAGCGGGACCTCGCGCGGCGGCGAGATGCGGCCGGGCTTGATGCGGCGCGCGCCTTTGGCCTCTTCGTCGCGGTCGCGGTGGCACTTCTTGTACTTCTGGCCCGAGCCGCACCAGCAGGGCTGATTGACGCCGATGGCGGAAGGCGCTTTCACGGCGCAACTGTAAAGAGCCGGCGGCGGCGGCGCCAGCGTCAGTACTGCGGGACTGACGGGTCGATGACCTGCGACCAGAGCTCGATGCCGCCCGCCAGCGAGAGTGCACCCGAAAAGCCGCCCTCGCGGAGGATCACCGCGGCGCTCAAGGACCGCACGCCGTGGTGGCAGTAAGCGACGATCAGCTGGCCGGGTTCGGGCCGCACCTCGTCCAGCCGCGCGGGCAGCTCGTGGAGCGGGATGAGCAGGTCGCCGGGCAGCTTGGCCGCCTGGTGCTCCCACTCCTGCCGCACGTCGAGCAGGTAGACGGGCTCGCCGGCGCGCAGGCGGCGGTGCAATTCGCCCGGCAGGATCTCGAGGCTCAAGGATTCCGCAGCCGCTTGTGCATGGTGCGGCGGATGGTCTCGTAGCCAAGGTCCTTGAACATGTCGCGGGCGCGGCGGTTGTTGCCGGCGACCTCGAGGGCGATGACCTCGATGCCCTTCTCCTTGGCCGCCTGCTCGGCCTTCTGCATGAGCAGGCGCCCGTAGTTCTTGCCGCGCCCGTCGCGGACGATGCCCATCGTCGTCACCTGTAACGTCGGCGTGCCGTGGCGGGCGTCGTCGCGCATCGAGAGCCAGAGGTGGCCGAGGTATTCGCCCGCGTCGCCCTCGAGCACCCAGAGCTCGGCGCCGGGGCGGCGGAAGCCATTCCTGGAGAAGCCCATCTTGACGTCGAGCAGCGCCGGGAAGCGTTCCCGCAAGGTCGCGCGCTCCTGCTCGGTGGAGTCGCCCAGCGAGTCGAGCTGCGTCTCCAGCTCGAGCGCGAGGAACTGCGGCCAGTCCTTCGGGGCGTAGGGGCGCAGGTTGGGCATGGCCGCCCGTGTAGCGGAATCGCGGCGGTGTGACAACCCGCCAGCACGGAATGCTTGCGTTTGGCCGCGCTTTCCGCTTGAACGTGCCGGCGGAATTTCCGGAGGCACCTGTGGCGAGAAAGCAGCGCAGCAAGAGCAGGGGCCCAGGCGGCCCGCAGGCGCCGGGTGCACCGGCGCAGCAGCGTCCGCAGGGCAGCGGCGGCGGTGGTGGCAGCAGCAGCGGCAGCGGCTGGGGTCCCCTGCGCGATTCGGTGCGGCGCGACGTGGAGCAGGCCATCTCCTCGCTGGCCTTCGCCGAGCGGCTGCACCAGAAGCTCGACACCCAGCGGCGTGTCTTCCTCGACTTCCCGCGGGCGATGGAGCAGCTGCGCTCGGGCGCGCTCGAGCGCGTGGCGGTGGCGCTCTCGCGGCTCTACGAAGGAGGACAGGGCTTCGACCTACAGCGCTTCCTGCGCGATCTCCCGCTGGCGCTGGCGCACCTGGCCGCGGCCGATCGCTCGAAGTCCGCGCCTCCTCCGGCAGAGGCAGGCGCGGCCAGCGGCGGGGCAGAGGCAACTGCGGGCACCGACGCCGCGGCTCATGCAGCGCCGGGCACTGAAGCCGCGGCTCATGCAACGCCGGGCACTGAAGCCGCGACTCCTGCGGCGTCGGGCACTGAAGCCGCGACTCCTGCGGCGCCGGGCACGGAAGCGGCGGCTCCCGCAGCCGACGCTGCCACTCTTTCTGCGACTCCGGAAGCCAGTGCCGCAACTGCGGCGCCCGCTGCACCCGCTGCTGCTCCCGCAGCCGAGCCTTCCGCGCCGATGAACCCGCGCCTCGAGCTGCGGTCCAAGCTCCTCGCCGCCGCCCCGCAGCTGGCCAAGGCCGCGACCAGCTACCGCCGCAACGTCGCCACCCTCAAGCGCGCCGCCCTCGCGCGCCGCTCGCCGGGACCGTGGCGCGCCGACCGCGAAGTGCTCGAGGAGGCCCGCCGCGCAGTGGACTTCTGCGAGAAGCTCTACGAGACCTACGCCGAGGCCTGGGCCGACCAGCCGCTGACGCCGGGCCTCCACGAGCAGACCACGGCGGAGCTGGATCGCTTCCTCGCCTGGACGCAGCTCGACCGCTACGTCGAGCTGGCGGTGATGGCCTCGACCAACGCGCCGCGGCCGCCCAAGCCGGGACAGCAAGTGTTCGGCTCCTCCTCGGGCTCCTCCTCGAAGGAAAGCGCGCCGCCGCCGGTGACAGAAGGCTCGCCGGGCGCGGGCGGGACCGTCGCGCCCGACGCCAGCGCCGCGCCGGCCGCGCCGCAGAGCACGCCCTCCGAAAAGCCGCAGGACCCGCCCGCTGTCGAAGCCGAGCCGGGCCGCGCCTGATGCGCGCGTTCGTCGTGGCGCTCCTCGCGGCAGGGAGCGCCGCCGCCGCCGATGACGAAGGATTCGCCAGCCTGCACTTCCAGGCCACCGTCGCCGCGCAGGCGCACCCGTCGTTCAGCGCCGCTTATTCCGGAACCAACAGCCTGCGTCCCGACGCCGAGTCCGCCACCTCGGTGGTGATGGACCTGATCGGCACCGTCCGCCCCTGGTCGGGCGCCGAGCTCACCCTGCAGCCCGAGCTCGCCGGCGGCCGCGGCCTCTCCAGCACGCTGGGCGTCGCCGCCTTTCCCAGCGGCGAGGTGTACCGGGTCGGCAACCCGGAGCCGGGCCTCATCGTCGGCCGCGCCTTCCTCAAGCAGACGCTGGGCGCGCTCGCCCTCACCGCGGGAAAGTTCTCCGTCACCGACGTCTTCGACAACATCCCGTACGCCAACGACCCCCACACCCGCTTCATGAGCTGGGGCCTGTGGGCGAGCGCGGCCTACGACTATCCGGCCGACACCCGCGGCTACACCTGGGGCCTCGCTGCGGAGGCGACCGCCGGCGATTTCAGCGCCCGCGCCGGGATCTTCCTCGAGCCGAAGTTCGCCAACGGCATCGCCATGGAGTGGGACGTCGGCAAGGCCAGAGGACTGGTCGCCGAGGTGGAGCGGCGCTTCACCGGCGGCGCCGTGCGCGTGCTCGGCTTCCTCAACACCGCGCACATGGGCAGCTACGCCGACGCCACCGGGCAGCACGTGGACGTCGTCGCCACCCGCGCCGACGGGCGGCTCAAGGGCGGCCTCGCCGCCAGCGCCAACACCCAACTCGCCGCCGGACTGGGCGGGTTCGTCCGGGCCAGCTGGAGCGACGGGGCCAACGAGACCTGGGCCTTCACCGAGATCGACCGGTCGCTGGCGCTGGGCCTGGTCCAGTCGGGCGAGCGCTGGGGCCGCGGCAAGGACGAGGCCGGCGCCGCGCTGGTGGTGAGCGGGCTCTCGGGCGCCCACCGCGACTATCTCAAAGGCGGCGGGTACGGCTTCCTCATCGGCGACGGCGCGCTCGACTACGCGCCCGAGATCCTCGGCGAGCTGTACTACCGGGCGCAGCTCACCAAGGAGGTTTCGCTGGGAGCGAACTACCAGCCGATCCTCCACCCGGGCTACAACCAGGACCGCGGTCCGGTCCATGTCTTCACCGCCCGCGCCCACGTCGCTTTTTGAAGCGAGATGCGCTAGGAAGCGCCGCCATGAGCAGCCTGCGGCCGGTGCCCACCTCCCCCGAAGCCGAGCTCTCCCCGGAGCTCCTCGTGCAGCTGCACGAGCTGATGGTGAAAGCGCGCGTCCTCGAGGAGCGCCTCATCCAGATGTACAAGCAGGGCGACGGCTACTTCTGGATCGGCGGGCCCGGCGAGGAAGCCTTCAACGTCCCGCTCGGGCTGCTCATCGAGAGGGGCCAGGGGCCGCAGTACGACTATTGCCATTTCCATTACCGCAACTCCGGCACGCTGCTCGCCATGGGGGCCGACCCGGTCGATGCCCTGCGCCAGATGAAGAACACCGCCACCGATCCCTACTCGGGCGGGCGCAACTTCGTCGGCCACTACTCGAAGCGCGAGTGGAACGTGGTGCCGGTCTCGAGCCCCATCGAGGTGCAGTACTCGATGGCGCCCGGCACGGCGCTGGCGCAGAAGCGCGCGGGCGGGCGCGGCATCACCATCGTCACCGGCGGCGATGCCGGCACCGCCGAGGGAGACTTCGCCACCTGCATGATCTGGTCGTCGCGGCCGGCCAATCCGCTGCCGGTGCTGATGATCGTCACCAACAACAAGTGGGGCATCTCCACCAGCTGGGCGGGGCAGCACGGCGAGAAGCGCATCGCCGACCGCGGCAAGGGCTTCGGCATCGAATCGAAGACCATCGACGGCAACGACCCGGAGATCGCGTACCGCGAGATCAAGGCGGCGATGGAGTACGTGCGCACCGAGCGCAAGCCGTTCTTGCTTGAGGCGCTGGTCTCCCGGCTCAACGGCCACTCGAGCGCGAGCGGCGCCAACCGGGCTACCGACGAGGCCGACTGCCTGCAGGGCTTCGAGCGGCGCATGGAGGAGCGCGGCCTGTTGACGCGGGCGCGGATGGACGAGCTGCGCGCGCAATACAACACCGAGCTGCAGGCCGCCCACCGCCGCATCAAGGACGAGCCGCAGCCCGACCCGGCGACCATCACCGACCACATCTTCAGCGAGAAGGATCTGGTGAGCGAAGGGCGGGGCGACAAGTGAGCAACATGGTCCAGGCCATCCGCATGGCGCTGCACGTCGCCGAGGAGCGGCACGGCGTCACCGACATCTTCGGCGAGGACGTGGGCGCGCCCCTGGGCGGCGCCTTCACCGCCACCCAGGGCCTGAAGACGGCGTGGAACTCTCCGCTCGACGAGCGCGGCATCGTCGGCGCCAGCATCGGGCTGGGGCTGGCGGGCTGCCGCAACGTCGCCGAAATTCAATTCTGCGACTATGCCTTCAATACCATCGACCTATTGAAGCTCGCAGGGATGATGCATTGGGCTTCCAATGGCGACTGGAATTGCCCGATGACCATCATGACGCCGGTCGGGTCGGGCATCCGCGGCAGCATCTACCATTCGCACTCGTTCGACGCGACCGCCACGCACCTGCCCGGCTTCAAGATCATGATGCCCTCGAACCCGCGCGACGCCTACGGCATGCTCTTGAGCTGCGTCGTCGATCCCAACCCCAGCTTCTTCCTCGTGCCCAAGGCCCTGCTCCGGGTGCGGGCGCAGCCGGGCGAGGAGATCCCGGGAGAGCCCGGCGACGACAAGGCGCTCTCGAAGCTCATCGACGCGCCGCTGGGCGACCGCAGCAAGTGGCAGCCGCAGTGGCCCGACACGCCCGACCTCTTCGTGCCCTTCGGCGAGGCCCGCACCGTGCGGCAGGGCAACGACCTCACCGTGGTCAGCTACGGGCGCACGCTCCCGCTCTGCGCCAAGGCCGCCGACGAGCTTTCGGCGGAAGGCATCGAGGCCGAGGTCATCGACCTGCGCTCGCTCTGGCCGTACGACTGGGAGCGCATCGTGGAGTCGGTGCGGCGCACCGGGCGCGTCCTCTACGTCAACGAGGACACCGAGGTCACCAACTTCGGCGAGCACCTCATCCGCCGCACCGTCGAGGAGCTTTTCTACGAGCTGGTGGCGCCGCCGCGGCTCTTGGCCGGCAAGCACGTGCCCGGCATCGGCCTCGCCGACAGCCTGGAGATGGCTACCGTGCCGCAGCTTCCTTCCATCACCGAGAGCATCCGCGCGCTGGCCAAGACCTCCGCCTGAGATCTGGGGACACCATACGCGACTCATGCCAACGGCGGCGGATCGGACTTGGCACGGGTTGCGTATGGTGTCCCCTTAACTCCCGGAACTGTGCAGGAGCGCAGGCCGAGCGCGGCGCTGACCCGATGGCGGCGCTTGGCGAAGGCGTCGTAGCCCAGGTTGGCCAGCTGGCGTAGGACGGGCGCGCGCAGGATCACGCCCAGGGCTGACCAGCCGCGCAGCTCACGGAGGATGCGGGCGACGCCCTCGGCGCGGACCCACTTCCGCGGGCCGTCGAGGACGACGATGGTGTGCTCGGTCTCCTCGAGGGAGACGGAAGCGGGCAGAGCTGCGGCGTCGTTGCCGACGAACTCGATGGCAGAGCGCCGGTCGCGGCGCCGCACCCAGGCGACCGACGCCTGGCAGACGCCGCAGTCCGCGTCGTAGACGACCACGAGGCCCATGCCGCCAGCATAACGGCGCAGGAAAGCCCGGGCGAGTCGCCTCTGGATGCGGCCGGTCGCCCTCCGGTTGCGCTCGCGCTCCCGCCGGTCGGCGGATGGCAAAGCCGGGCCCCTTGTGAATCGTGCGGGTCCGGATGCAGCTCCTCCTCGCAGCGCTGCTCACAGTGCTGGGCCCGCACGCCGCGGACGCCGAGCTGCACGCGCAGGACGCCGAGGCGCAGTGGGTCCGCGCCGCCCCTCCCCGCCAGCAGCTCGCGGCCACCGCGCCCGCGCTCGCCCGCCGCGTCTATGGATACCTGCCGTACTGGGAGTCGCTCGACCTCGCCGCCTTCAACTGGGATCTGATCAGCGACGTGGTGGCCTTCTCGGCCGGCGTCGGCACCGACGGCACGGTGAGCAACACACACGCGCTGCCCGGCGCCGCGCTGGTCTCGGCGGCACACGCGCACGGCGTCAAGGTCCACCTCTGCGCGACGCTCTTCAACTCCAGCGGCGGCAGCGAGATCGCCACGTTCCTGGGGAGCGCCGCGGCGCAGTCGAAGACGGTCTCGCAGCTGCTCGCCATCGCGACGTCGAGTGGCCTCGACGGGCTCAACCTCGACTTCGAGTTCGTGCCCTCTGGCTCTCGAGCGCAGTTCACCGCCTTCGTCCGGCAGCTTCACACCGCGCTCCGCTCTGCGCTGCCTGCCGCCGAGGTCACCTTGGCCATGCCCGCGGACACCGGCTACACCGGCTACGACGCCAAAGGCCTCGCCGCGGTCAGCGAGCGGCTGCTGCTGATGGAGTACGACTACCACTGGCGCACGGCCCCGACCTCGGGAGCCAACGCGCCCTTGCCGCCGGTCGAGTCGGCGGTGGGCGGCTTTCTCGCGGAGGCGCCCGCGTCGGCGCTCGCGATGGGCGTGCCCTACTACGGCTACGACTGGCCCACGACGACGGCGAGCCCGGGATCGGCCAACTCGACGGGCGGCGCCACCGTGCTCTTCGAGGCCGCCTTCGGAAAATTCTCGACCTATGGCCGCCTCTGGGACAGCGCCTCGCAGACGCCTTGGTACCGGTATTCGCTCAACGGGCAGGAGCACCAGGGCTGGGTCGACGACGGCCAGTCGCTGGCGCTCAAGTACCAGTTCGTCAACGCCCGGAACCTGGCCGGCATCATGATCTGGGCGCTCGGCTACGACGCCGGCCGCACCGAGTCGTGGGACGCCATCAAGACCGCCTTCGGCAGCGCGCCGCCGCCGCCGCCCACCTCGCCGGGCGTGCTGCACCTGGTCTCGGCGACCTTCTCGCCCGCTACTCTCGACCCCGGCGGAACGGTGACCGCGACGCTGCACGTGAAGAACGTTGGGGGTCAAACGATCGCAGCCGCCCTGCCGCCGCCCTCCACCGTCTACGACGAGACGCAGGCAGCGGCCAGCGCGGCGCCGGGAAGCTTTCGCGTCGCCGTGGACGCAGCCGATCGGGCGCCGGCGCTGCCCGCACATCCGTGGCGCTGGGGCCTGGCCGCGCCGCTCGCTCCCGGCGCCGAGGTGGATCTGGCGGTGCAACTCAAGCTCGAGCGCACCGGCACGCGCACGCTCTGGGCCGCGGTCGTGCACGAGGGCGTGGACGTGCCGCAGGACTACGTCGGGCAGACCGATCTCGCCGTCGCGCCGCCCGCCTCCCCCGACGCGGGTTCTCCCGGAGGCGGAGCTTCCGATGCTGGCCTCTCCGGTTCCGACGGCGGCCACCAAGACCCGCCCGCGGGGCAAGTTCGCGGCTGCGCCCAGGCCGGCGGCGGGCCCTGGCTGTCGATTGTCGCCGCGCTGGCCCTCGTGGCCCGACGGCGATTGCGCAACGCGGCAAAGCTTGGCTAAGGTCGCCGGATGCAACTTCTGGCAACTGTCCCTGGCCAAGTCGACTCCGGCGATACCGCCCTCCTTCTCGTCTGCGCCGGCCTCGTGCTCTTGATGACGCCGGGCCTCGCCTTCTTCTACGGCGGCCTGGTCCGCGCCAAGAACGTCGTCCACACCATGATCCTCTCGCTGGTCTGCATGGCGCTGGTGGGCGTGCTCTGGGCCCTCTTCTCATACAGCCTCGCCTTCTCGCCGGGCTCGGCCGGCCTCGACCGCTACATCGGCAGCCTCGCCTGGATCGGCCTGCGCGGCGTGGGCGCCGACGTCTACAAGGACCTCGCGCCCACCGTGCCGCACGCGGCCTTCATGCTCTACCAGGGCATGTTCGCGGTGATCACGCCGGCCTTGATCTCGGGCGCCATCGTCGAGCGCGTCCGCATCAAGGCGTACCTGCTCTTCGTCGGCCTCTGGAGCATCGTCGTCTACACGCCGGTGGCGCACTGGGTCTGGGCGCCCGGCGGCTGGCTGCACCAGCTGGGCTGCCTCGACTTTGCCGGCGGCACCGTCGTCCACATCAACGCCGCCGCGGCAGCGGTGGTCTTCGCGGTGGCGCTGGGCAAGCGGCGCGGGCTGCGCGCTCCCTCGACGCTGCCGCACAACGTGCCCTTCGCCATCCTCGGCGCGGGGCTGCTCTGGTTCGGCTGGCTGGGCTTCAACGGCGGCAGCGCGCTGGCCGCCAACGGCCTCGCGGCCTACGCCTTCTCCAATACCTTCTTCGCCCCCGCCGCCGCCGCGTTGGCCTGGGGACTCGCCGAGCTCTTCTTCTTCCACGGCAAGATGTCCGGCGTCGGCCTCGCCTCGGGCGCCGTGGCGGGCCTCGTCGCCATCACTCCGGCGGCGGGCTTCGTCACGCCGCTCTCGGCGCTGGTCATCGGCGCGGCAGCAGGCCTGGCTTCGCTCACCGCCGTCCGCTACCGCCCGCGGCTGGGGCTCGACGACTCGCTCGACGTCTTCGCCGTCCACGGCGTCGGCGCGACCCTGGGCGCGCTGCTCACCGGCGTCTTCGCCAGCAAGGTCGTCAACCCCGACGGCGCCGACGGCAGCCTCAAGCTGGTCGGCATCCAGGCGGTGGGCATCCTCGCGACCTTTGCCTGGTCGGGCCTGCTCTCCTTCGTGCTCATCAAGGTGATCCCGCTCGTCACGCCGCTGCGCGCTGACGAGGAGAACGAGCACTCCGGCATGGACATGGCCGAGGCGGGCGAGCGCGCGTACATCAACGCGGATGAAGGGATGTAGCGCCGCCCGCGTGTTAGATCTCCCCCCATGGTCCCCGACCGCTACCGGCTGGACGCCGTGGGGCGCTACCTGCTCGAGCAGTTCGAGCTGCGGCGGCCGGGCGTTCGCGCCTGGACTCCCGAGCTCGAGGCCTCGCTGCGGGCGCAGGCCGAGGGCGAGATCGTGCAGATGGAGCGGCAGCTCCACGAGCTGGAGATCGACGACCCGCAGTACTGGCAGCGGGTCCGCCGCGTCCTCGACGAGATCCTCCTGCCGCGCTACGCCAAGGTGGCCACCGAAGAGATCGGCCTCGCCAACCGCGACTACGGCATCTGGCGCGGCGGCGATCTGCTGGCGCGGGCCACCTTCGCACTGGCTGGGTTTATACTTGGTATCATCGCTGTCGAGACGCCCTACATCCCCATCTACGAGAAGTGGTTCCCGGCGGTGCTGCTGGTGGCCGGCCCGGTCTTTCCCGACCTGGCGATGTGGTGGTACCGAAGGCGCTTCCGCAAGAAACTCGACGCGCTGGTGCAGGATCTGGCCAAGGCAAACCAGATCCTCGAGACCTACCGCCCGCTCTCCGAGTTGACCCACTCGCTCGAGTCGCGCCCTCACCTCGCCGAGGCGCCGGCAACCGTCGCAGACGATCGCGCAGCGGAGGACGATCCGCAGCGCGAGAGGAGCTGAACTTCAGATGGCGCTCAACATTCCCCGCTTGAACATCCCCGGCCTCCGCTTCGCGAGGCTGTGGATCATCGGCAGCAGCATCCTGGTGCTGCTGCTCGGCTACAACTCCTGCAGCACCTACGTGAAGCCCGGCGAGGCCGGGGTCAAGCAGATCAAGTTCGGCATGGGCAAGGGCATCGAGCCCTTCGTCTACGGCACCGGGCTGCACTACATCGGTGTCGGCGAGACCATGCACCGCTTCCCGTTGCGGGTGCAGGTGCTCGAGCTCTCCAGCTCGCGCAGCGAAGGGACCGAGGACCTGGAGGGCCACCGCCTCGCGCCCGGGATCAACATCCAGACCAGCGAGGGCTACACGGTACAGGTGGACGTGACCGTGCTCTACCGCATCGCCGACGCGCTCAAGGTCATGACCACCATCGGGCCGGGGCGGCTCTTCGAAGACAGCGCGGTGATCCCGCGCGCCCAGCAGGATCTGCGGCGGGCGCTGGGCGAGCTGGACGCGGAGGACTTCTACCGCGGCACCAAGCGGACCCAGAAGGCGCACGACGCGCAGATCGCGCTGGAGGCGGAGCTCAAGGACAAGGGCATCGAGATTCTTCAAGTGCTGGTCCGCAAGTATTCCTATGACCAGCGCTACCAGCAGGCCATCGAGCAGCGGAAGATCCAGGACCAGACCGTCTACAAGAACGAGGCGGAGGCCAAGGCGGCC
This sequence comes from Deltaproteobacteria bacterium, assembly GCA_025350525.1. Classification (GTDB taxonomy): domain Bacteria; phylum Myxococcota; class Myxococcia; order Myxococcales; family 40CM-4-68-19; genus 40CM-4-68-19. The sequence goes on along the minus strand of JANXXR010000621.1, from coordinate 29,138 downwards.
ACGGCCAACGCCGCCAAGAACAAGATCGTGGCCGAGGGCGCGGCCTCGGTGCAGGTGGAGTTGGCGCGGGGCGAGGCGGAGGTGAAGAAGCTGGAGGCGCAGGCCGATCTCTACCGGCGCACCAAGGCCGCCGCGGGAGATCTGCTGGTCAAGCTGGCCGAGGCGCAGGGCATCGAGCTCGAGAACCAGGCGCTGCGCGGCGTGGGCAGCGAGAACATGGTCGGGCTGCGGATGGCGGAGGCGCTGCGCGGGACGCGCGTCATCGTGCTGCCGACGGACGGCGAGGGAGCGATGAATCCGCTGGATTTGAAGACGCTGCTCAAGCGTTTTGATGTGAGGGAATGATCATGGAGCTCAAAAGCAGGCTTCAGGCTTCAGGCTTCAGGCTGCAGGGGCTGCTCCTCGTGCTCCTGACAGCGTGCACGTTTCATAATACCGATTCGACGGAGGTGGGGGTTCTGACCCGGAAGATAGGGATTCTGGGGAAGGCCGGGGTGCAGCAGGAGACCTATCCGCCGGGCGCGACCTATACCTTTCCGGCGTTCATTACCGATTGGCATGTCTATAACGTCGCGCTGCAGAACCTGGGCATGGTGCAGTCAAAGACCGAGGGCGACCGGGCCGAGCGCGACGACATCGAGTTCAAGACCCACGACGGCAACGACATCACCGTCGACGTGACCGTGGCCTGGCGCATCGACACCGAGAAGGCGCCCTGGATCCTCGAGCACGTGGGCGGCTCGACCGCGGAGGTGAAGGAGAACCTGGTCCGGCCCGCCTGCCGCAGCATCGTGCGCGACGTGCTCAACACCATGACCAGCGAGGAGTTCTACGTCTCCGACAAGCGCTTCCTCAAGGCGGAAGAGGCGCGCGAGAAGGTCAGCAAGGTGCTCTTACCCGAGGGCGTCATCGTCGAGCGGGTCATTCTCGGCGAGCACCACTTCCATCCCGACTACGAGAAGGTCATCCACGACAAGAAGCTGGCGGAGCAGACGGCGGAGCGGATGGTCTCCGAGGGAAATGCCTCGCAGCAGGAGGCGCTGCGCAATCTCGAGACCGCCAAGGGGCAGGTGTCGCAGAAGATCGCCACGGCCAAGGGCGGGCTCGACCAGGTGAAGCTGCACACCGACGCCGACTACTACAAGTCGCAGCGCGAGGCCGAAGCGATCCTGGCGGAGAAGAAGGCGCACGCGCAGGGCGTGGCCAAGACCAACCAGGCGATGAGCGGCGCCGGCGGGCGGACGCTGGTCAAGCTGCGGGTGGCCGAGGCCCTGGAGGGAAAGCAGATCGTCTTCTTGCCCAGCGGAGGGAAGGCGGGCGGGCTGCAGACCATGAACCTGAACGACCTGCTGGCGCGGTATGCGCTGACGGAGACCGAGCGCGCGGCCAAGGTGGAAGCCGAGGCGAAATGAACGGAGCCGCGGCCCCGGAGTCGGGCGGGTTCCTCAAGCTGACCGTCGAGTACGACGGCGGCGGTTTCGTCGGCTGGCAGGTGCAGCCCAACGGACGCAGCGTGCAGGCGGTGCTGGAGGGCGCCATCGAGCGGCTCTGCGGCGCTCCCATCCCGATCACCGGCGCGGGGCGGACCGATTCCGGCGTGCACGCGCGGGGGCAGGTGGTCTCGCTCGCGGCCCGGGCGCTGCCGATGAAGGCGTGGACGGCGGGGCTCAACGCGCTCTTGCCGCCGGACCTGGCCTGCGTCTCGGCCTGCGAGGCGCCCGACGGATTCGACGCCCGCCGCTGGGCGCGCGGCAAGAGGTATATCTACTCTATTTTGCAGACGACGGTGCGCTCGCCGCTGCGGCGCGGGCGGGTCTGGGAGATCCGGCGGCCGCTGGATCTCGCGGCGATGCAGGCAGCGGCGCCGGCGATGCTGGGCAGGCACGACTTCTCGGCGCTGCGGGCGTCGAACTGCGCGGCACGCACCACCGTGCGGGAGATCCGGCGGCTGTCGGTGGAGGCGACCGGCGCCCGCATCGACATCGCCGTCGAGGCCACCGCCTTCCTGAAGCACATGGTCCGCAACCTGGTGGGCACGCTGGTCGAGGTGGGCCACGGGCGCCGGCCGGCCGACTCGCTGCCGGCGCTCCTCTTGGGCCGCGACCGCAAGCGCGCCGGGGCGACGGCGCCGCCGCACGGCCTCGTGCTCGACGAGGTCTTCTACCTGCCGGGCAACGCCGACCCGCGCGCCGCTCCCGAGGAGCCCGACGATGAGCTTTGAAGCCGACCCCGGCGGCGGCCCGAGCCTCTCGCGCACCGGGGGCGGTCTGAGACTCTCGCGCACCGCCGGCGGGCTGCTGTCGATGTCCCGGCCCCGCGGGCGGCGGCGATGAACAAGCTGCGCGCGGCGGTCTGGGCGCTGGCCGTCGGCGTCCTCTCGGTGGTGCTGGCGGCGCTGCTCTTCCGCCTCGCGCCGCTGCCGGGCGCGGCCTTCGCGGCGCTGCTGGCCCTCTGCGCCGCGCTGGTCTCGCTCGGCGTGGCGCTGGTCGCCGAGGTGCCCCCAGCCGTGGGCGCCGGTGGCGGCGCCTTCGCCGTCGCGCTGGTGGCCGCGGTGCTCGGGCTGACCATCGCTGCGGCTCCTCTCGCCCCGGGCGCGCAGCGTCCGGTCTTCGCCGACCTGCTCTGGCTGCCGCTCTTGGCCCTGCTCGGCACGCTGCGCTCTGCGCCGCCGGGGGGTACTGCGGCATCCGCGCCGGCCTCCGCCTCTCTCGACGCCGCTGAAGTTGCCGATGACAAGGCGGGGCGCGCCGCGAAGGGCGTAGATGTGATCGGCCAGCCTTGGCCGCGGTCGCGTTGGCACATGCTGGCCGCACTCCTGCTCGCGCAAGGCCTTCGCGCCGGTGTTTCGCTCGGGCTCGGCACCGCCTACGACGGCGCGGGCGTGCGGGTAGAGGCCGGGACGCGGCAGCTCGAGTTGTTCGTCGGGATTGGCCTGCTGGCAAAGGCGGAAGGGAGCTCCGTCACCGCCGACGATCCCGTCGGCTTCAGCGCAGGGCTGCGCTGGTACGCAGGCGCGCGGCGCAACCTCTTCGTCTCGTTGAACTTCACCGACTCTGTATTCTCGGTCTGGGCGGACTACGATCTTCGGGGACCGACCTCGCCCAGATTTCGCGGCAGCCTCTCCACGCTGACGCTCGTGGTCGGGTACCGCTGGAACCTGGATCCGTTCTTCGTCGAGGCCGGCGCCGGCGCGGGAGGATACCGGGAGCGGGTACCTGAGTCGGGAACCCACGGGATCGGCACCGCGGGCAGGGCAAGCTACGGCTGGATTCCAGACGGAGTGCTCGGCGTCGGCATCGAGCTTTGATCGAACCGAGCCGCGCGCGCACACCGTCCAGTCTCGCCGCTGGAATTGAGCGTCGTGCGCTCCGGCTGAGCGCAACTCACGCCAGCGCTGATCGCCTTGGCCATCGAGCGGTCCACTGCCTCCAGTGCGGTCTGGACAAAGGCCTAATGGCCCGCGCTCGACATCCGCGAGCAATTGGACCACGTGAGCAACCTGCGATCTCCTCTACAAATCAGCACCGCAGGAGGGGGGACAGCGACACCCCCCGGCCGGGGAGCCCAAGAAGGACGACGTGGTCGACCTTTACGCCTCGGTCGTGGCTGGTCTTCGCTCCCCGATTGAGTTTCCGTTCGTCGAGGTCAGCGATTATTCGATCGAGGGAGCGGATCGGTCAGACCATTCACCGGACCTTTCCAGCTCGACGATTTCCCCAGCGAGAGCGCGGGTGACACAGAGCTTTCGCCTGCGCCAGCGGATGCAGCCGTAGCGATCGACATCACTGGCCTCGTGCCAGCTCGGAAGATTGAGCAGCTTCCGCGGATAGCGGCGCGGCGAGCGCCGGTAGATGAGAGCCGGTGCGACCTCGCCGAGCGCCTCGTGGGGCCGGTCTTCATTGTAGTCGCGACGCCACTCGTCTGGTTTGGACCGCTTCCTGTCGACTGGGTTCTTCTTGACAGGCGTGTCGGAGTCTATACAATCCTCAATCAAGATGACACCTCGCCAGCTCGAATTGCCTACCTGGGGCGGACGCCGAAAGGGCGCCGGACGCAAGGCCAAGGGTCCGCTGCGGCGGGTCTCGCACCGGCCGCGCCCGGCCCACCTCGCGCGTTATCCGCTGCATGCGGTCCTGCGCGCCCGGCCGGACGTCCCGCCGCTGCGCAAGCGGGCGGTGATGGAGAAGCTCCGCCAGGCGCTGCGGGCCGGCGGCCTGCGCGGGAACTTCCGCCTGGTGCACTACTCGGTGCAGGGCAATCACCTCCATTTGGTGGTCGAAGCGCAGGACAAGCGCGCCCTCTCGCGCGGCATGCAGGGCTTGGCGGTGCGGGTGGCGCGGGCGGTGAACCGCGCCGCCGGCCGCAGCGGGCGCGTCTTTGCCGACCACTACTTCGCCCGCGAGCTCAAGACGCCGGCGGAAGTCCGGCGGGCGGTGCGGTACTTGCTCGACAACCACCTGCACCACCGCGAGGCGAGCGCGCCGCAGACCGATCCCTGCGCATCGTCCGCGCCGCTGGCGGGGCCGCGCACCTGGCTGCTTTCGGTCGGCTGGCTCAAGAGTCGCGCCGGGCCGCTGCCGGTAGCGTACTGGCCGACGCTCCTCGAGCCCTGACCCCGAATACTTCGCCGACCCGGGACCGGCGGGGCAGGATGGCGACGCCTTCCCAGCGGGCGCCCCAGAGGAGCCGATGACTCAGGGCTTGCGCAGCGGCTCGGGGCCGTGGTCGCGTCCGACGCGGTAGCGCTGCCCGGCCAGCTCCAAGACAAAGCCGCCCGGTTCCTCCGAGAGCGCGTCCGACAAGGCCAGCTGCGCCGGGCGGGTCAGCCGGGCCCGCTCTCCGCGGATGCGGGCGTAGAGCGCGTCGTCGGCGCCGCTCGCCAGCGTGGCCGGATCGAAGTCCACCCACTCGCCCGACGCCAGCTGCGCGCGGGCCAGGAGCCCTCCTCCCGCGCGCTCGGCCGGCGCCTGGGTCTCGATGCGCCGGATCCAGAGCGCTGCGTCCTCGACCTCGAGGTATCCCCACTCCCTCCCGATGCGCGTGGCCCAGCGCCCGTCGGCCGCCCGGTGGATGCCCTGGTGCAGGACCGCCAGCGTCCGGGCGTGCTCGACCAGGCCGTCGCGGTGCCAGAAGCGGCCTTCCTTGTCGAGCCGCAGCCCGCTCTCCTCGCGCAGCCGGTCGAGCAGCGCGGGGTCCATCAGGGGCGCGTCGCCGCGCGGGTGAAGATGCGGGAGCCTTGCGCCAGATCGAAGACGGCCCCTTCGCCCCCTTCGTCCCAGGCGCACTCGAAGAGCCGATCTTCCTGCTGCACGAGAAAGAGCCGGTCGTCGCCGCTGACGACGGAGAGGCAGATGGCCTCGCCCGCGCCGGGCATCGCCCCGAGCGGCAGGCAGGGCGCGGCCTGCACTTCCGCGGATCGGCCGCCGAGCGCCGGACGCCGCGGATCGAGGACCACCTCGGAGTTCCCCGAGGCGTCTTCCCAGCGGCCCGCGAGCTTCTGCAAAGATTCCTGCCGGTAGCGCGCGCGATACTCCTTCTCCACCTGGGCGAAGTCGCGATCGAAGCGGACCAGCTCGACCTGGGCGTCGGACATCTGCGGCGCCGCCAGCTGGAAGACGCTGGTGCGCACGCCGCCGCCCGGAAGCCAGGACCAGGTCGCCGTCGCCGGCCCGCCGCCGCAGTCGACGCGCAAGGCCCAGCCAGAGGCGCTGCGCCGGGAAGTGAAGCTGCAGGAGGCTCCGTCCGTGCGCCAGTCGAGCACCATGCGGCCGGGAGCGACCAGGAGCACGCTGCGCCCGCCGTTGCGGGCATCCGAAGGTCGCCAGGCCGCCGCCCGGATGCGCCCGACGTCGCCCGCGTCGGAATAGCGCGCGCCGGCGAGCCGCGCCGGATCCGGTCCCGCCGCGGCAGCCAGGAGAAGACCGAGGAAGAGGCCCATGCCCGCAGTCTAGTGCAAGGTCGCCGTCTTCTCCGAGGCGTGGGTGCGGACAAAGGTAAGCACCTCGTCGGAGGGCCCGGCGTCCACCTGCACGGTGTCGCCCGGCTGGTAGTCGCCCTGCAGCACCTTGATGGCGAGCGGGTCCAGCACCATCCGCTGCAGCGCGCGCTTGAGCGGCCGCGCGCCGTAGACCGGATCGTACCCGGCCTTGCCCACCGCCAGCCGCGCCCGCTCGGTCAATTCCAGCTTGAGCTGCTTGTCCGAGAGCAGCTTGGAGAGCCGCCCCAGCTGGATCTCGACGATGCGCCCCAGCTGCTCGCGCCCGAGGCTGTGGAAGACGACGACCTCGTCGATGCGGTTGAGCAGCTCCGGCCGCAGCTCGGCGCGGATGGCGTCGGTGACGCGCTTCTTCTCCACCTCGTGGTCGCCGCCCGAGATGTGCTGCGAGCCCAGGTTGGAAGTCAGAATGACGACGGTGTTGCGGAAGTCCACCGTGCGCCCCTGCCCGTCGGTGAGGCGCCCGTCGTCGAGCACTTGCAGGAGGACGTTGAAGACGTCGCGATGCGCCTTCTCGATCTCGTCGAACAAGATCACGCTGTACGGCCGCCGCCGGACGGCTTCGGTGAGCTGCCCGCCCTCGTCGTAGCCGACGTAGCCGGGCGGCGCGCCGATCAGCCGGGCCACCGAGTGCTTCTCCATGTACTCGCTCATGTCGAGGCGCACCATGGCGGCCTCGTCGTCGAACATGAAGTCGGCCAGCGCCCGCGCCAGCTCGGTCTTGCCCACGCCGGTGGGCCCGGCGAAGAGGAACGACCCGATCGGCCGATTCGGATCCTGCAGGCCGCTGCGCGCGCGCCTCACCGCATTGGAGACGGCGCGGACCGCCTCTTCCTGCCCGACCACCCGCTGCTGCAGCCGCTCCTCCATGTGGACGAGCTTCTGCATCTCGGCCTCGAGCAGCTTGCTCACCGGAATGCGGGTCCACTTCGAGACCACCTCGGCGATGTCCTCGGCGTCCACCTCTTCCTTGAGCATGCTCTTGACCTTCTGCAGCGCGGAGAGCTTCTGGTTCTGCACGTCGAGCTCCGCCTGCAGCGCCGGCAGCGTGCCGTACTTCAGCTCGGCGGCGCGGCCCAGGTCTCCCTTGCGCTCGGCGTCCGCCATCTGCTGGTTGGCCACTTCGATCTTCTGCTTGGCGTCGCGGATGAGCCCGATGGCCTGCTTCTCGTTCTCCCAGTGGGCTTTCAAAGCCGACTGCTCCTCGTGCAGCCGCGCCACCTCGCGCTGGATCTCGCCGAGCCGCCCGCGGCTGAGCGCGTCGGTCTCCTTCTTCAGCGCCTGCTCCTCGATCTGCAGCTGCATCAACTTGCGCCGCACCTCGTCCATCTCGGCCGGCATGGAGTCGATCTCCATGCGCAGCTTCGAAGCCGACTCGTCGATGAGGTCGATGGCCTTGTCCGGCAGGAAGCGGTCGGAGATGTAGCGGTTGGAGAGCGTCGCCGCGGCGACGATGGCGCTGTCCTGGATGCGCACGCCGTGGTGCACTTCGTAGCGCTCCTTCAGACCGCGCAGGATGGAGATGGTGTCCTCGACCGAAGGCTCGCCGACCATCACCGGCTGGAAGCGCCGCTCCAGCGCCGGATCCTTCTCGATGTGCTTGCGGTACTCGTTGACGGTGGTGGCGCCGATGCAGTGCAGCTCGCCGCGGGCCAGCGCGGGCTTGAGCATGTTGCCCGCGTCCATGGCGCCTTCCGCTGCGCCGGCGCCGACGATGGTGTGCAGCTCGTCGATGAAGAGGATCACCTGGCCTTCGGAGTCGGTCACCTCCTTGAGCACGGCCTTGAGCCGCTCCTCGAACTCGCCGCGGAACTTGGTGCCGGCGATGAGCTGCCCCATGTCGAGCGCGACGATGCGCTTCTCCTTGAGGCCTTCGGGAACGTCGCCGTCCACCACCCGCCGCGCCAGCCCCTCGACGATGGCGGTCTTGCCCACGCCCGGGTCGCCGATCAGCACCGGGTTGTTCTTGGTGCGCCGCGACAGCACCTGGATGACGCGCCGGATCTCCTCGTCGCGCCCGATCACCGGGTCGAGCTTGCCCTTGCGGGCGCGGTCGGTCAGGTCGATGGCGTACTTCTCCAGCGCCCGGTACGACGCCTCCGGATCCTGCGAGGTGACCCGCTGCGAGCCGCGGACGCTGGCGAGCGCCTGCGCGATGCGGTCGCGGGTGGCGCCGACGGACTTGAGGGCCTCTGCCGCGCCGCCGCGCTTCTCAGAGGAGAGCGCGAGCAGGATGTGCTCGGTGGAGACGTACTCGTCTTTCAGCTTCTTCGCCTCGTCCTCGGCGGCGTCCATCACCTTGAGGGTGCGCTGCGAGAGGTGCCCGCCCTCGCCGCCGTGGACCGACGGCGTCTTCTTCAGCTCGTCGTCGAGACGCTGCTGCACCAGCTTCGGCTCCGCCCCGACGCGCTGGAGCAGCGGCGGCACCAGGCCCTCCTGCTGCGCGAGCAGCGCCCACAGGACATGCTCCGGCAGGATCTCCTGGTGGTCGCGCTTGCGGGCGACCGAATGGGCTTCCTGCAGCGCCTCCTGCGCCTTGACGGTGAACTTGTCGAGTTTCATGGCGCCAACCTAAGACAAGAAAAGGGCGTGGCAAGGCTCGTGCAAGTGCGTGCTAGCTTGCGCGCCCATGGCCGAGGATCTTCCGACCTTGCTTCTGCAAGCCCGGGCGGCGTTCAAGGCCGGCGAGCCGCACGCTGCGGTCCGCGCCTTCCGGCAGGCGGAGAAGCTGGCCCCGCGCGACGCGGAGCTTCCTCACGAGCGCGGCCTCGCGCACCTGGAAGCAGGAGAGGTCGGGCTGGCCGCCTTCGCGCAGGGCGAGGCGCTGGCCCTCGATCCCGACCACGTGGGCGCCCGGGCGCAGCGGGCGGCGGCGCTCGAGGCGCTGGGCGACGACGCGGGCGCGGCGCGCGAGCTGGACGAACTGCTCCGCCGCATCGGACCCAATCTCCCCCTGCAGGCTCGCTTCCTCGCGCTGGGCGATTCGGCGCGGCGCGCGAAGGAGCGGCGGCTCCTCGGCAACGCAGCGGCGCGGCTCGCGGGCAGTCCGCTCGCGGCTCCGCTGGCGCGCGGCATCGGCAGCGGCGCGCCGGCAAACATCCTCGAGTTCCGGGCGCCCTTCGCCGTCCTGCGCGGCACGCTGGAAGGCACGACGCTCCAGCGCCTCGACCTCGTCTTCGAGGCGCTCGATTCCTCGATGGGCCGCAGCGACCTGACCTGGGGCGGCGCCACCGAGGACGAGCATTCCCGCCGCGTGCCGCTCGACGAGTTCACCGCGGCCGGCGTCGTCTTCCTCGCCGAGGCGCTGGGCATCGAGCCTTTGCGCGCGCGCCGGCTGCTGTCGTTTCTGCTCACGCCCGCGTGCGGCCTTGGCCCGCACCTGTTCGCGGGCTGCCAGGTGGGTTGGACCTTGTCGGGCGACGACGGCGCCCGGCAGTACGGCCTCTTTACCGAGACCTGATCAGTGGCGCGTGCAAGAGCCGCCGCTCGTCGAGGATCTGGGGGTGCACTGGCTGTTCACGCAGCACTGGTCCGCGCCGCAAGCGTTGCCGCAGGCGCCGCAGTTGGCGTGGTCCTTGTCCAGCCAGACGCAGGCGTTCCCGCAGACGGCGCCATCGCAAGGGCTGCAGACGCCCCCGACACAGGTGCCGTTCTTGCCGGTGCAGACCTTGCCGCAGGCCCCGCAGTTGGCGTTGTCGGCCATCAGATCCGCGCACTGATCCTTGCACTGCGTGTCCTTCGACGGGCATCGGGCGCAGGCTCCGCCGCGGCAGACCTGGCTGGATGAACACCGGGCTCCGCAGGCGCCGCAGTTGTTGGCGTCGAGGTCGAGGTCGGTGCAGACGCCTTTGCACTGTGTGACGGCAGCGACGCCGCCGCCGTTGCCGGCATCGAGTCCACCGCCATGCCCTGCGTCGATGCCTGCTCCACCGTCTGGAGCAGAGCCAGCGTCGGCGGGGCCGGCGTCAGGAGTGCCGGCGTCGGCGGGGCCGGCGTCGGGAGTGCCAGCGTCGAGCACGCCGCCGTCGGTCGCGCCCACGGCGCAGCCGCTGACCTGGTTGTCGTCCAGCGTCACGGACCCGTTGCGCGCCAAGGCCCGGCCGGAAAGCCTGGCTCCGGTCTGCAAAGCGATGCTGGTCAGCGCGACGATGTTCCCCAGGAAGGAAGAGCTGGTGCCGATGGTGGCCGAGCTTCCCACCTTCCAGAAGACGTCGCAGGCGCTGCCGCCGTTGACGAGCAGCACCGACGATCCGGTCGCCGCCGTCAGCTTGCTCGAGATCTTGAAGATGAAGACCGCGTCGGCGTGGTTCTGCGCGTCGAGGGTCAAATTCCCGGTCAGCAGCGCATCGGAGGTGAAGCAGTAGACTCCCTCGACCAGCGTCTTTCCGGCCAGGTCTTGCCCGGTCAGATCCACCGTGCAGGGTGCGCCGGACAAGAGGTCGTACGCGGAGGTGGTGTCGCTCTGCGCATTGGCGGCGGCCGTGTCGGCCGCATGGGTCGTTCCCAGGACCAGCCCCGGAGGAAAACCTGTAATCGCGCTGCCCGGGCTGACGCCCAAGTCCCCGGCGAGAGCAGTCGGACCGGTGTTGGTCACGGTCTGGGCCCCGAGCACGGAGAAGGACGCCGCGCTGCCCAGCGACGGTGCGGCCGGGGATGAGGTGGCTGCCGGCGGCGCGACGGGCGCGGGACCCGAGGTCGGTGCCGGAGGGGTCGCAGACGCCGGCGGGTTCGCAGACGGGGAGGCAGCAGTGTAGCCAACGGTGCCGCTGCCGCAGGAGACGGCGAACAGCGCGAAGAGACCGAACAGGGGAGTGCGAGCCACGTGGCCTTCTTTCCTGTTCGCCCAATGAACAGGATCGGAGCTTACGTACGGCTGGGCCTCTCTGCCCGGCTCCCTGAAGTCCGGGCGGTCGGCCGCTGGCTTGCCTGCACTCCGCCGCTCAGGTTTTGATCGCGGGTGGGGCGGGCTACCGGGGCGTGCGCTGCGAGACCTGCACGTAGAGCATGCGCAGATCGAAGAGCATGTTCTCGAGGAAGCGCGCCTCCTCGTTGGTGAGGTTGCCGCGCGTCTTCTCCTGCAACATGGCTAAGAGATCTATGCTCTGTTGCGCCATGGGCAGCTCCGGCTGGCCGGCCTTCTGCCCGGTGGTCGGATCGGGCGCCTCGCCCAGGTGGACGATGGCGCTCGACCCCAGCGAGAGGACGAGCGCGGAGAAGTCCAGCGTGGGCGCCTTCGATTCGTCGGCCATGCCTGTCACCCCAGATCGAACGTGAACTCCTGCAGCCGGTAGCCGCGCTGCACGAGGAGAACCGCCTGCCCGCTCTTGCGCGCCTGCGCCAGCGCCTTCTGGAAATCCTTGAGCGTCTCGACGTCGGCGCTGTTCACCGAGAGCACCAGATCGCCCCGCCGCAAGCCCACCCGCGCCGCCGAAGAGCTGCGCTCCACCGACTGGATGGCGAGGACTTTCTTCCTGGTCTCGTAGCCGGCCTCGTGCGCCTCCTTGGCCGTGAGCTCGGAGACCTTCACGCCGCTGCGCAGCTCGAAGATGGTGAGGGCGCGCTCGGGCGTGAGCGGCTGCGCGACGATGGCGACCTCCAGCTTCTCCTTGCCGCGGACCACGCCCAGCGCCACGCGCGTTCCCACCGGCACGTCGCGGAGGAGGAAGCGCAGCTCGTCGGCGTCGTGCACCGGCGAGCTCTCGGCGCGGATCACGGCGTCGCCGCGGCGCAGGCCAGCCGCCGTGGCCGGAGAGGCGTCTTCCACCGAGGTGACCAGCGCGCCGGCGTGGGCGCCCAGCGCTTCGGCGGCGTCGTGGTCCAGCGCCTCGGCGTCGAACCCCCACCAGGCGTCGGCCAGCCCGCCCGACTTGACCAGCTCGCGCGCCACCCGCAGCGCCCGGTCGATGGGGATGGCGAACCCGATGCCCTGCCCGGTGGCCAGCACCGCCGAGCAGACGCCGATGACGTTGCCGTCGGCGTTGAGCAGGGGGCCGCCGGAGTTGCCGGGGTTGATCGAGGCGTCGGTCTGGATGAAGTCGTAGTAGCTGCGGCCCTCGGCGTGGACCGGGCGGTGCAGGGCGGAGACCACGCCCATGCTGACGCTCTGGTTGAGGCCGAAGGGATTTCCGATGGCGATGGTGGGCTCGCCCAGCATCAGATCGCCGCTGCTGCCCAGCGGGGCGGCGGCGAACTTCTTCTCCGAGACGATCTTGAGGACGGCCAGGTCGCCGCCGGGATCGGTGCCGACCACTTTCGCGAGGTAGTCGCTGCCGTCCTCGAAGCTGACCTGCACGCGGCTGCCGCGCGCGACCACATGGTAGTTGGTGAGCACGTAGCCGCCGCTGTCGAAGACGAAGCCGCTGCCGAGGGAGGTGCGCACCTGATCGCGGGCGCGGGCGCCGCCGAAGAAGATGGCCCACGGGTCGTTCGACGCCGCGGCGCGGACCACTTCCTGCGCGTTGATGTTGACCACCGCCGGCCGGGCCCGCTCGACGGCGAGCACCAGCGGCGTGCGCCGCGCCGCGCTGGGACCGGTGGTCAGCGTCGCGACGAGGAGCAGGGCGAACATGGCGCGCTAGCGGGTGGGGCCGAGCCCGTCCACGGAGGAGAACTCGGTCTCGACGCTGCCGGCGTTTTCGGCCAGGTCCTGCAGCGCCTTCAAGTGCCGCGCGTACTCCTTCTCGTCGAGCAGGCCGCGCTTCATGTAGCGCTCGACCACGCGGCGGTCGAGGTAGCGGACCGGGATCTCCTTGTCCTTCTCACTCACTTCGTGCTCCTTCGCCGCCCGGAGGCGGCTACTCTTCGATGATCGGGCGCGGGCTTCTAGCACATCTCTGCTGTATGGTACAGCCCCCGTGGCTCGAGCGCTTCCCAACGGTGTGTATGCGATCGCCGACGGGGTCCGGCTGGTGGAGGCGTTTGTCCGGGGCGGGGCGGCGGTGGTGCAGGTGAGGGTGAAGCCCGAGGCCAAGGCTGAGGCCTCAGGCTTCAGGCCTCAGGCGTCAGGGTTGGGGACCGGCGACTTCCTGGCCATCGCCCGCGAGGCCAGGAAGATCTGCAGAGGGGCGCTGCTCTTCATCAATGACCGGCCCGACGTCGCGCGACTGTGCGGGGCGGAAGGGGTGCACCTGGGGCAGGAGGATCTGCCTCTGGCGGAGGCGAGGGCCATCGTCGGGCCGGAGATGATCATCGGCATCTCCACGCATTCGGACGAGGAGATCGATGAGGCGCAAGGAGCCGACTACATCGGCTTCGGCCCCATCTTCTCCACGCAGAGCAAGCCGGGCGCTGCCTTGCCTCCGCCGCACGGAATCGAGGGCCTGCGCCGGGCGGTGCGACGCTCCCGCATCCCTGTCGTCGCCATCGGCGGAATCACCGCCGCCAACGCCGCCCAGGTCGCCGGCGCCGGCGCCCACTGCGCCGCCGCCATCGCCGATCTGTGCCGGTCTCCCGATCCGGAGCAGGCAACGCGCGCTCTCGCCGCCGCCTTCAAGGGCGCGCCGTGAGACCCATCATCGGCATCACCCCCGACGTCGGCGAGACCGCCGGCCGCCCCGGCCGCCCCCCGATGCCGCGCTACGAGCTGAAGCAGGCCTACGCCGACGCCGTGCTCGCCTCGGGCGGGCTGCCCGTGGTGCTGCCCTACAGCGAGGACGAGACCGCGCCCGCGGAGGCCGTCGCCCTCTGCGATGGGCTGGTCATCACCGGCGGCGCCTTCGACATCCCGCCCGAGCTCTACGGCGCCAAGGCCGGCGACCGGCTCGGTCCCATGAAGCGCGGTCGCACCGCCTACGAGCAGCGGGTCCTGCACGCCGCCCTCCAAGCCAACAAGCCGGTGCTGGGCGTCTGCGGCGGCATGCAGCTGCTCGCCGTCGAGCTGGGAGGCACCCTCTGGCAGGACATCCGCGACGAGGTCCCCGGCTCCTTCGACCACGAGCAGAAGCTCGACCCGCGCGAGCCCGGCCATCCGGTCAAGATCCTCGAGGGCACCGCGCTGGAAGCCATCCTCGGCGTGCGCGAGCTGCAAGTGAACTCGACCCACCACCAGGCGGTGCGCGACCCGGGGCGGGCGCGGGTCTGCGCCATCTCGCCCGACCTGATCATCGAAGCCATCGAGCTGCCCGACAACTTCGCCCTCGGCGTGCAGTGGCACCCGGAGCTGCTGGCCAGCCTCGAGCACCTTGCGCTCTACCGCGCGCTGGTGGACAAGTCCCGCCGATGAGCGCCCCTTGCGTGCTGGTCTTCGGCGGGCTCGACCCGAGCGGCAGCGCCGGCATCCTCGCCGACGCCGAGGCCATCCACGCCCTCGGCGCGCGGCCGCTCTGCGTGGCGACGGCGCTCACCGTGCAGACCACCCGCGGGGTGAAGCGCTGGGAAGCCGTCTCGGTGGCGCTGGTCACCGAGTCGGCGCACGCGCTGCTCTCGGAGGAGAACGTCCGCGCCGTCAAGGTGGGCATGATCGCCGACGGCAAGGTGGCCGAGGCGATCGCGAAGCTCCTCTCGCCGCGCCGCGATCTGCCGGTGGTGATCGATCCGGTGCTGCAGGCGTCGAGCGGGACGCTGCTCTTCAAGGGCACCTTGCAGCAGGCGCGCGACGCCTATCTCTCGCTCGCTTCCCACGCGCTGATCACGCCCAACCTCCTCGAGGCCGCGGCGCTGCTCGGTCTCTCGCGCCAGCCGGAGGACGCCGTCGGGCTGGAGCAGGCGGCGCGGGCCCTGGTGGCCAAGGGCGTGCGGGCGGCGCTGGTCAAGGGCGGGCACCTCGCCGGCGAACCGGTGGACGTGCTGGCCATGGGCGGCGTCGTCGAGCACTTCGAAGCAGCGCGGATCCGCGGCGCCGCTCGCGGCACCGGCTGCCGGCTGTCGAGCGCCATCGCCGCGGGGCTGGCGCTGGAGCGCCCCATCCGCGAGTCGGTGGTGGCGGCCCGCGCGCTGGTGCGCGACTACCTCACGCAGGCCGCCGCCTGGCGGTAGCTCTTTGGGGGCGCCGTCTTGGCCCCGTGTTAGACTCTGGCGTCCGAGGGAGGAACAGCAATGCGCACGCGCAAGTACGTCCCGATCCTGCTGGTGATGATGGCCGCCGGCTGCGGCCCCTGCGGCTACAACCGCATCGTCAACGAGGAGCAGGGAGTGGAGGCCGCCTGGAGCCAGGTGGAGAACCAGCTGCAGCGCCGCGCCGACCTCATCCCCAACCTCGTCGAGGTGGCCAAGGGCTACGCCAAGCACGAGAAGGGCGTCTTCGACGACATCGCCAACGCCCGCGCCGCCATGCTGGGCGCCTCCAGCCGCGCCGACAAGATCCAGACGGCCAACCAGTTCGAGGGCGCCATCTCCAAGCTGATGTCGATCACCGAGAACTATCCAAACCTGAAAGCCGACGCCAACTTCTCGAAGCTGATGGACGAGCTGGCCGGCAGCGAGAACCGCCTCGCCGTCGAGCGCAAGCGCTACAACGAGGCCGTCCAGCAGTACAACGGCGACGTGCGCGGCATCCCCGGCGCCTGGTGGGCCAAGATCGGCGGCTTCCCGCAGCAGAAGGACTACTTCAAGGCCGAGGCCGGTGCCAAAGCCGTCCCCAAGGTCTCCTTCCAGTAGGATCCGCCCATGCGCACGAGCAACATCCTCACCATCGGCGGGGCCTTCGTCGCCATCCTGGGCGGCATCTTTTCCTTGTTCATGGTCAGCGCCTTCTTCAAGGACAAGGGCCAGGGCTTCGTCGATCTCTCGGGGCTGGTGGTGGGCGGCATTGTGGTCGCGATCGGCGTCGCGGTCGTGATCGCCGGCCGCAAGCGCACCCACGTCGAGCAGGAGAATGACGAGCGCAACTTCTCCGAGATGGCCCTGGCGCTGGCGAAGAAGAACGGCGGCCAGGTCCAGGTGGACGCCGTCTGCAAGGCGAGCGGGCTCTCCAAGGACGAGGCCACCGCGAAGATGCGCGAGCTCACCGGGCGCGGCGTCTTCGACCTCGACTTCGACCCCAACGGGCAGATGGTCTGGAAGCTCTCGCCCGACTCCGGCCGCGCGCAGCTCGCCGAGATAGCCGGCCGGGGCGGATGAACCTTCGCAGCACCGCCGCCGCAGCGCTCGCGCTGGCCGCCCTTTCGGCCTGCGAACCGGCGGTGCGCGGGCTTTGCACCAGCACCAAGGATTGCCGGCAGGGCGCCTCCTGCGCCGCCTCGGGAATCTGTCTCGCCAGCAGCGGCACCTGCGCGCCCGCCTGCGGCGGAGGCGAGATCTGCAGCGGCAGCATCTGCGCCGCGCTCAAGCCGGTGGTCTCGGTGAGAGCGCCGACCGGACCGCTCAGCCCGGCGCTGCCGCACGTCACCGTGCACGTGGACGCGGCGGTGGGCATCGCGCTGCACGGCATCGCGGTCGAGGTGGACAACAGCCTCGAGGCGGTGGCCAGCGGCTCGCTCAGCGCGCCGCAGGCCGGCGACAACCTCGTCACGCTCTCGCAGTTCAAGTTCGACGCGGTGGGCAATGTCTCGGTGCGGGCCACGCTGCGCTTCCAGATCGCGGGCGCGGCGGAGGAGAGCATCTCCTCGGTGGCAGTGCCGGCAGTGATCGACGACGCTCCGCCCGCCGTCTCGGTCTTCGTGCCCGCCGCCTCTGACGCGGTCAACGGCTGGGTGCCGCGCACTGCCGGCACGCTGGAGGTCCGTGCCACCGTGGACGACGGCGCCGGCACCGGCGCGCAGTCCGCCAGCCTCAGCTTCGACACCTGTCCGGCGGCGGCGCCCTGCACGTACGCGGGCGCCGTCGTCTCGCAGGGCGGGGGCGCGACGCTGTATTCGTTCACCGTGCCACGCACTGTCCAGGCGGCGGGCTCGGAAGCGCCGCTCGCCGTCACCGTCAAGGCGCAGGACCTCGCCGGCAACCAGGCGCAGGGCGCCGGCGTCGTGCAGATCGACGACGCGCCTCCGCAGATCGGCGCGCTCGGCCTCGTCTCCACCACCGGGGTCACCGGCGAGGACGGCCAGACCTGGTTCCTCGGCGGAAGCGGCGCGCCCGACGTCGAGATCTCCGTGCCCGTCACCGACAAGGGAGCGGGCCTGTCGTCGCTGACACTGCACCTCACCGATCCTGGCGTGGGCGGTCCCGATCCGGCGGCGATTGCGCAGGCCGACGGCACGGTGCACTTCCTGCTCCCAGCGAGCCGCGTCGTCGGCCGCGAGGGCGCGATGCACTTCACGCTCACCGCCACAGACCTCTTGCAGCACGCGGTGACACCGCCGCAGGGCAACATCTGGGTCGACGCCGCGCTGCCTGGGTTCACGCGCCCTCATGTCGTCTACGCGAGCGCGCTGCCGTCGGGCGCCTGCGCGGCAGAAAGCCCAGGCGCTTTCAATTGCGGCCGGCGATCCGCCACCCATGCCCTGCGCGACGATACCGTGACGGTGACCTTCGACGGCCTCGACTGCGGCGCGGGCCTCGCCGATGCGGCCGCTCCCTTTTCCCTGCTGGTCACCGCCGGCGGCCAGTCGAAGACGCTGGCCGTGCAGCAGGTCGGTAAGGATACCGGCACCTGCGCGAACGGCTCGACCAACCGCATCCACCATTTCAGCGTGCAGGTCCCCCTCGAAACCGCGGTGACCGCGCTGGGTACACCCAACCCCGGCGGCACGGTGCAGGTCCAGCTGGTGTCGAGCGGCGCCGACCGCGCTTCCAACTCCGCGCAGTCGGCTGCAAGCGGCACCTCGCCCGACGGCACCGCGCTGATTTCAACCTGGCGCTGGAAGATCAAGCTCAACGCGCCTGCCTCTGGATCGCCGGCGCTTTTGCCCGGTCAGGCAGGGTCGCGGACGGTGGTCGTCGGCACCACCGCGACCGCTGGCTCCAACCTCTTTGCGCTCGGCCCCGACGGCACGCAGCTGTGGAGCGCGCTGCTCCTCCCCGGCATCGTCGGGGACATCGCCGTCGGGCAGGGCGGCACCGTCTACGCTTCCACCGCCAGCGTATGCAGCGCCTCGGCGACCGGCTGCGCAGCGATCAATGTGGTCTCCCCTCCTGCGGGCGCGACGGGTACCCCCGTCCCCTGCTTCGCCGCCAACGCCAACTTCGGTGCCTCGCCTGCCGTGGGCACCGCCGGAGGCAGCGACTTGCTCTACGCCGTCGCCCTCTCGCGCGGCGCGGGCGTCGGCAACCTCTTCGCCTTCACTCCCGGCGCCACCTGCACGCAGGCAGGGGTCAGCACCATCGTCACCCCCGCCGCGGACGACGCCACCGGCGTGACCGCGGGCGCCGGCTCCGTTTTCGTCTCCAACGGCCACGGCTTCACCTCGCTCGACGAGAACGGGCCGGGCTTCCTCACCCAGGTGATCTACCAAGCGGGCAGCGTCAGCCTGGTGACCCCTTCCCCCCCGTCGATCTCCTCCGACAGCACCGCCGGCGGCGCGATCTTCGGCACCGGCGGCGGAGACCAGAAGGTCAGGCGCACCGTCCGCGTCGCCAGCGGCTGCGGGTTGCCGGGCGCCTGCTGGATGGCCGCGCCGGGCTTTCCTCCCGCGCAGCCCCCCACGCCTTCGAACCTGCCCTTCACGCCCGTCTTCGACGGACAGACCATCTGGGCCATCGACGACCAGGGCGTCGTCTTCACCTGGGCGCAGGCGGGCGGGGTGGCCGGGCCGTCGCTCGATCTCACCGAAGCAGGGTCGCCACCCGTCCTCCTGCAAGGGGGAGAAGCGCTCGAAGTGACGCTGAGCGGGGTCAAGCTGCTCTCCGCATCGACGTCGGCGATCGCCTCCCTGCGGTTGTTTGACTTTTCCCCTTCACCCTTCTCCGGTTCCAAGGTGCCGGTTCCCGCCATCGATTGTCGCTCTCCGTCCTGCAGCGGGAGCGGCGTCGCCTACGCACCAGCGCCCGGCGGGTGGGTCTACGCGGTCCAGCTTCCCGCAGCCCCGGTCGCTGCCAGCGCGACCGTGTGGCCGCGGCCCGGACATGACTCCTGCAACTCGCGCAACGCGAACACGGACCCGAGCAAGTGCCCCTGAGGCGGGCCGCTGTCGCGCTGCTCGCGGCTGCGTGCGCGCACGCTTCGAAGGCCCCCCCAGCCGGAGCCAATCGCGAGCTGGCCGTGGACGTCGAGGCGGTCCGGGAAGCCACCGACACCTTCGAGCCGCAGCGCTACGTCAGCGCGCGGGCCTACCGGCACTACCTCGACGCGCTCCTCGCCAAGGGCAAGGACGACTATCCCCTGGCCGCCAGCGAGCTGCGCGAGGCGCTGCTCTACGACGCCGACTCGCCGCACCTCCACACCCAGTTGGCCGAAGTGCTGCTCAAACAGGGCCGCGTCGCGGAGGCGGAGGGCGAGCTGCGCACGGCGCTCGGCCTCGACGCGGCCCATGCGCCGGCGCGGCTGATGCTGGCGCGGATCTCGGAGGCGCGCGACCGTCCGGTGGAGGCGCGCACGCAGCTGCGGGCGGCCATCGAGGCGGCGCCCGACGAGCCGGACGCCCGGCGCGAGCTGGTGCGCCTCGAGCTGACCCTGGGGAATCTCGCGGCAGCGCAGGAGGCCGCGGCCGCGCTCTCGGCGAGGAGCAACGCGGCGCAGGAGCGCGCGGGCCCTCAGCGACGCGACGAGGAGCGCGACGAGCGCGACGCCGGAAGTGGCGTCGGAGGTGGCGCCGGAAGTGGCGCGGCGCTGGTGGCCGCGGGCCGGCTGCGCGATCAGGCGGCGGGCGCCTGGGTGGACGTCGCCCGCGCCTTTGCCCAGCGCCACGACGACGCCGCGGCGCAGGCGGCCTTCGAGCAGGCGCGGGCGGCGCAGCCGTCGGACCCGGAGGCGCTGGCGGCGCAGGCGTCGTTCTTCGAAGCGCAGCGCAGGTTCGCCGACGCGCGCGGGCTCTATTTGCAGCTTCTCGCGCAGCGTCCCGAATCTCCGGAGGTGCTGGCGGCGCTGGCGCGGCTGGCGCTCGAGGAAGGCGATCTCGAGACGGTCAACGCCCACGCCCGCAAGCTGCTGGGCCTCGCCGCCGAGCTCGACCCCTGGGACGGAACCTCCAGCGAGAGAGAAGAGGAGCGGCGCGAGCTGGCCGGGGCGCTCCTGCGCGTGGCGGTCCCGCTCATCGGCGCGCGGCGCAGCGGCGAGGCGCAGGACGCCATCGATGGCGCGCTGCGCCTCTACCCGCGGCACCCCGAGCTGCTCTTCTACCGGGCGATGGCGCTGGTGCAGCGCGGCCACGCCCGCGAGGGGGCGCTGGCCTTCGAGCAGGTGGAGAAGAGCGCAGGTCCAGCTACGCCCGAGCTGCTCGGCGTCGCGCCCGAGGCGCTGGCCCTCGACGCCCGCGTGCAGGCGGCGCTGGCGCGGGGCCGCGCGGGGGAGCTGCCCGAATCGCTGCGCAGGCTGCGCGCCATCTTCGCCGGACATCCAGAGGAAGAGGGCGTCCCGCTGGCGCTGCTGGAAGCCTTCGACCGCGCCGGCAAGGCGCCCGAGGCCGAGCCGCTCCTCGCCGCCGCCGTGCGCGCGCATCCGGGGAGCGACGCGCTCCTCTACGGACTCGCCAACGCGCAGGACCGCGGCGGCGATCGCCAGCGCGCGCTCTCCACCATGCGCAAGGTGCTGGCGCTGCAGCCGGCGCACGCGGGCGCACTGAATTATATCGGGTATACTCTCACCGAGGAGGGCGGGCTGGCTGCGCTCAAGGAGGCGGAGACGCTGCTCGCCCGCGCCGTCGAGCTGCGGCCCGACGACGGCGCCATCGCCGACTCCTACGGTTACTGCCTCCTCAAGCTGGGCCGCGAGGAGCAGGCGCTGGAAGAATTGCGCCGCGCCGACCGCCTCTCCCCCGGCGATCCGGTGATCCTCAGCCACCTGGGCGACGCGCTGCTCGCCTCCGGCAAGCGCGACCAGGCCCGCGAAGCCTTCCAGCAAGCGCTCTCACACCTGGTCCATGCGCCGCAGAAGCCGCCGCGCAAACCGGAGCCGCGCGCGTCCCTGCGCGGCGCTGCCACCGACCCGCCCGACCGCCTGCCCGAGCCCGGCGGTCACCAGCTCTGCCTCGAGCTGGAAGCGAAGCTGAAGGCGCTCCGATCCGCTCCTTGACTGCGCTCCTTCGCCGTGTTCTGAGGGGCCACCCGGACGGGCGCTCGGAGCAAGTGGAGGCGCAAGCGTGGAAGGCATCCAGACCGAGGAGGGCTACTTCAGCGCGCGCGACGGGCTGCGGCTCTTCTGGCACACCGCAAAAGCGCAGAGCCCCGCCGCGCACGTGGCGGTCGTCCACGGCTACGCCGAGCACCTGGGCCGTCACGCCGAGGTGACGCGGGCGCTGGCCGATGCGGGCTACACCGTCCACCTGCTCGACTGCCGCGGCCACGGCCAGAGCGGCGGCAAGCGCGCCCACGCCGACAACTTCGATCAGTACCTCTCCGACCTCGAGCTCTTCCTCGCGCGGGTGAAGGAGCAGGCGCGCGGCCTGCCGGTCTTCCTCGTCGGCCACAGCCACGGCGGCCTGATCGCGGCGCGCTACCTGCTCGACAAGCCCGAGGCGGTGCGGGGCGTGGTGCTCTCGTCGCCGTACTTCCGGCTCAAGCTCGAGGTGCCGGCGCTGAAGATCCTGGCCGGCAAGCTGATGGCGCGCATCTTCCCCAGCCTGCCGATGCGCAACGATCTCAAGGCCGAGCAGCTCACCCGCGACGTCGCCATCCAGAACGCCACCAAGGCCGATCCGCTCTACCAGCAGATCGCCACGCCGGGCTGGTTCACCGCTTCCAACGGCGCGCAGGAGACGGTGCTGCGCAGGGCCACCGAGTTCGTCACGCCGTTCCTGATGCTCTTCGGCGGCGCCGACCCCATCGCCGACCCTGCCGCCGGGCGCGAGTTCTTCGAGGCGGCCACCTCCAAGGACAAGCAGCACAAGCAGTACGACGGCCTGCTCCACGAGCTCTTCCACGAGCCTGAGCGCGACCTGGTCTTCAAGGACGTCATCGGCTGGCTGTACGAGCGCGCCCAGGACTCCGCGCGGGCCGCGGCGGGGCGATGAGCGACCGCGAGCGGCTGCTCGAGCTGCTCACCCGGCTCGCCTACGAGAAGCGGAAAGTCACCCTCTCGTCGGGGCGCGAGAGCGACTTCTACATCGACACCAAGCAGGCCTCGCTCACCGCCGAAGGGCACGTCCTGGTCGGACGGCTGGTGATGGCGGAGATCCGCGCCCACTTCGCGGGCGCCCGCGCGGTCGGCGGCATGACCATGGGCGCGGACCCCATCGCCAGCGCCGCCGCGCTCACCAGCTTCCTCGAAGCGCCGCCGGGCATCCCCGCCTTCTACGTGCGCAAGGAGCCCAAGGGCCACGGCACCGCCCAGTGGCTCGAGGGCAAGAAGGCGATTCCGCCGGGCGCCGCGGTGGCGGTGGTGGAGGACGTGGTCACCACCGGCGCCAGCACCCTCAAGGCGGTCGAGCGGGTGCGCAGCGAAGGATTCTCCGTGCTGGGCGTGGTGGCGCTGGTCGATCGCGAGGAAGGCGGCCGGCAGGCGGTGGAGGCATCCGGAGTTCCCTTGCGGGCGCTCTTTCGCAGGAGCGATTTCCCATGAGAGCAGTCGCTGGAAAGCTTGCCGCCGCGCTGTGCCTGCTCTGCGCCGCCTCCTGCCGATCGCTGCCCTTTCCCGATCCGCACCTCGAAGGCGACTACGGCAAGGCGCTCAAGCGCTGGACGCGGACGGTGGCGCTCTACAGCGGCCTCGAGACCCGCGCCTTCACGCGCGTGATCTACCTCTCGCCCGAGTTCGTCGCCGCGCAGGCGCAGGAGCTGTCGAAGATGCGCGCCGAGCTGCCCGACCAGGCGGCCGAGACGCTGGCGCGGATGCGGGAGCAGTACCGGCAGCCGGCCTTCTTCGCCATCACTTACATGCCCGACCGCACCGCCAACGACTGGAACGAGCCCAGCTCGGTGTGGCGCATCGCCGTGAACCTGGGCCTGGGCGAGCGGTCTCCCGAGCGGATCGTGCGCTACGAGCGGCCCTTCAACGCCGAGCTGCGCGCGCTCTATCCCTATCTCGACGAGTATTCGATCGCGTATGTGATCCGCTTTCCTGAGCCCGGGGCGGCGCCGCAGGTCGCGACCCCGCCAGCGCCGGCAGGGCAGGGGCCTGCCGCGCAGGGGCCTGCCGCGCAGGTGCCGCCGCCGCGGCCGCTCGAGTCGTTCATCCCCTCGGAGACGCACCTCGTGATCGCGGGGGCGCTGGGCAAGATGACCTTCAACTGGCGGCTGGACGGCGATCCGGATCGCCCGCTGCGCAGCGAGGGCGGGCCGGAAGAGCGCCCCACTCCTAGCGCGCACTGAATCCAGAAACGAATCTGTCCAACGGCGTCGTGCAATCGTTGGACACCCCCGGTGAGGGTCTCTGCGGCCCCCCCCAAAAAAAAATTAATTTTTTTTTCGGGGTCAGCGCGGCCAGGCGTCGGGGGCCGGCTTGCCGCGGACCAGCACCGTGTCGCGAGGCTCGATCTGCCCCGGCCACGACAGGGTGTAGTGCAGGCCGCGGCTCTCCTTCCGCTCCTGCGCGCAGGCGACGATGAGGCGCGCCACGTCGGCCAGGTTGCGCAGCTCGAGCAGGTCGCGGGTCACCAGATAGCCCCAGTAGTACTCCTGGATCTCGCCGACCAGGTTGTCGAGCCGCCGCTGCGCCCGCGCCAGCCGCTTGTCGGTCCGCACGATGCCGACGTAGTTCCACATCAGGTGGCGGATCTCGTCCCAGTTCTGCTTGACGATGACGCCCTCGTCCGGCGGCACCGCGCGGCCCGGATCCCACTCCGGCACCTCCGGCATGCGCGGCGAATCGGCGGCGATGCGCCGCGCCGTCTCCGCGGCGCGATGCCCGAAGACCAGCCCCTCCAAGAGCGAGTTGGAGGCCAGCCGGTTGGCGCCGTGCAGCCCGGTGCAAGCCACTTCCCCCGCCGCCAGCAGGCCCGGGATCGAGGTCTGCCCGTTCAGGTCGGTGCAGACGCCGCCGCAGACGTAGTGCGCCGCCGGCACCACCGGAATGGGCGTCGTCGCCATGTCCACCCCGAAGGCGGCGCAGGTCGTATAGATGTGCGGGAAGTGCTCGATGAGGAACGCCTTGCCCAGGTGGGTCATGTCGAGGAAGGCGCAGTCGTCGCCGCGCCGCTTGAGCTCGGCGTCGATGCTCAGGGCCACCACGTCGCGCGGCGCCAGTTCTTTGCGGGGGTCGTAGCGCTCCATGAACGCCTCCCCCGCCTTGTTGCGCAGGATGCCGCCCTCGCCGCGCAGCGCCTCGCTGATGAGGAAGCTCTTCGCCTGCGGATGGAAGAGCACGGTGGGGTGGAACTGGATGAACTCGAGGTTGGCGATGGCCGCCCCCGCCCGGTGCGCCATGGCGAGGCCGTCACCGGTGGCGACGTCGGGGTTGGAGGTATAGGTGTAGACCTTGCCGGCGCCGCCGGTGGCGAGCAGCACCGCCTTGGCGACGAACGCCTTCACCTCGCCGGTCTTGAGATCGAGCGCGTAGGCCCCCAGCACGCGGTCGGGCGCCGACGAGTGGACTCGCGACGACATGATCAGGTCGATGGCGTGGTGCTCCTCGAAGAACTGCACGCCGGCGCGGGCGGCGGCGTCGAGCAGCGTGCGCTCGATGGCGCGGCCCGTCTGGTCGGCGGCGTGCAGCACCCGGCGGCGCGAGTGGCCGCCCTCGCGGGTGAGGTGGTAGCCGAGGGGCGTCGAGTCGCGGGTGAACTCGGCGCCCAGGTCGATCAGCTCGCGCACCCGGGCGGGCCCTTCGCCGATGGTGACCCGGACGGCGTCCTCCCGGCAGAGCCCGCCCCCCGCCACCAAGGTGTCGCGGACGTGCTCATCGACGCTGTCGGGGGGCGCCATCACCGCGGCGATGCCGCCCTGCGCGTAGATGGTGTTGGTCTCGCTGCGGGCGCGCTTGGCGAGCAGGGCGACGGTTCCATGCCTGCTGGCCTGCAGCGCGAAGGAGAGGCCGGCGATGCCGGAGCCCAGAACCAGGTAGTCAAAGGACTGACGCATGACCGACTGATAACAGAAGGCGGGGCGGCAAACATTTGCTAGTCCGCTCTACGAGGAGTTATCGTTCTCCTCTGAATGACGCGCCTGCTCCTCGCCTGCCTGCTTTTTGCGCCGCCCGTGTCGGCGCGGGCGGCCTTGCACAAGTGGGTGGACAAGGACGGCGTGCTGCACGTGGAAGACAATCCGCCGCCCCCCGCCTCCCGCGTGCACGGCTCGCCGCGGCAGGCGGTCGCGCCGGTCAAGAAGGCCAACAACTGGTGGGAGCGCCGCAACGACGCTCCCCCCGACGAGATCGATCGCGCCGCGCAGGTCTACAACGTCCCCGCCGAGCTCGTGCGCGCGGTCATCTGGGCCGAGAGCGCCGGCGACGCCTCCGCGGTCTCGCGCACCGGCGCGCTGGGCCTGATGCAGCTGATGCCGAGGACGGCGGGCGACATGTACGTGCAGGACCCGGTGGACCCCGCGCAGAACATCATGGGCGGCACGCGCTACCTGCGCTTCCTCGCCAACCAGTTCAACGGCGACATGCTCCTCACGCTCGCGGCCTACAACGCCGGCCCCGATGCGGTGCGAAAATACGGCGGCGTTCCGCCCTTCGACGAGACCCGCCAGTACTGCAAGAAGGTGATGGCCTACTACCGCCAGCTCCGCGCCAAGTCGCCCCGCAAGCTCGCCTCCAACCAGGAGCCGCGGCAGTGATCGAATCCGGGGCGGGGGCGGCCGAGAACGGCATCTTCGACGAGGATGACGCCGACGTCGCCGGCGGCCAGGAGTTCGACCGGGCGCTCGCGCAGGGCACCGAGGCGCTGGCGCAGGGCAACCCCGCCGATGCCCGCAACGCGCTGGAAAAGGCCCTGCGCTACAAGCCGCGCAACCAGCGCGCGCGCAATCTGCTGGGCCTCTCGCTCTTCAAGCTGGGCGAGCTCGCCAAGGCCGAGGAGATCTACCGCAGTCTGATCGAGGACCACCCCGCCGACCCGACGCTGCGGGTCAACCTCGGGCTGGTCTTCCTCAAGTCGACCTTGTCGGCCGATGCGGTGCGCTGCTTCGAGACCGCGCTCGACCTCGCGCCCGACCACCAGAAGGCGCAGAACTACCTCGGCCTCGCGCTGGCGCAGAAGGGCGAGTTGTCCCGGGCGCGCGAGTGGTTCCTCAAGGCCGGCAACGACGCCATGGCCGAACGGATGGATCAGGCGCTCCAGCAGGCGCCGCTGCGCGAGGTGGCGCAGGACGCGAGCGAGGCGCTCTCCTCGGAGAAGCCCTTCCAGGCCGCGGTCGAGTCGCCGCCGCCGCCGGCCGCCGCCAAGAAGCGCGACACGCTGGAGATGGCCAGGCCCGCCGGCCTCGAGGCGCCGCCGCAGCGGGAGACGCCGCCGCAGGGCACGCGCTGGGTGGCGACGGGGCCCGCCTCCACGGTCGCGCCGCCGGTGGCGCCCAAGGTCGAGGCCACCCCCGTCGGCCGCATGGTCCTCAATACGCCGGAGCCGTCGCAGCCTCCCGCCGCCACGCCTTCGCAGGCGGCGGCCGAAGCCTCCGGCGCGCCGATGGGCACCATGGCGCAGTTCACCAACTCGAGCCGCATGACCATGCCGACCGAGCAGGGCGGCAACTTCGCCATCGGGCCCAGCGAGGTGCTCATCCAGGTCCGCGGCGAGGTGCTGACCCGGCTCGACGGGCTGGTGGCGTCGTGGGGCTCGGTCATCTTGAAGCCGGAGCTGAAGCGGTTCCGCGGCAAGGCCACCGACAAGCCCTTCGGCGACGGACCGCGGCGGATGCTGCGCGCCGCGGGCGAGGGCCGCTTCGTGGTCGCGCGCGAGGGCCGGACTTTCACCGCCATGGAGCTGGGCGACGAGCCCGCCTACTTTCGCGAGGAGGGCCTCTTCGCTTTCGAGGAGAGCATCCTCTTCGAGAACGGCCGCGTGCCGTCCAAGGCCGGCGCCGACCTCCACCTCGTCCACCTGCGCGGCCACGGCAAGCTGCTCATCGTCACCCACGGCGTGCCCCGCTCGGTGGAGGTGCAGCGCGGCGAGGCGCTGCGTATCCCCATGGACCAGCTGGTGGGTTGGCACGGTCCGCTCATCCAGCCGCGCCTGGTGCCCATCGTCGAGGAGGCGCCCGAGCTGGGAGTGGCGCTGGAGCTGGCCGGCGAGGGCCGGGCGCTGATCGACGTTCCGGCCGGGAGATAGCCGATGGCGGCGCCCCAGGTCGCAGGTCCGGCGCAGCCGGTGCTGGTCAGCGCGCTCCCGCGCAAGCTGAACCGCCGCGAGCGGCTGCGCGAGGAGCTGCTCAACGCCCCCAACATGATGACGCTGGGGCGGATGCTGCTGGTGCCCGTATTTTTATACTTACTATATTACGAAAACAGGCGCAACAGCTTCCTCGCCGCCGCCATCTACTCGGTGGCCGCGCTCACCGACTGGGTGGACGGCTGGCTCGCCCGCGTCTCGGACAAGGTCACCACGCTGGGCAAGTTTCTCGACCCGCTGGCCGACAAGATCATCGTCCTCTCGGCGCTGGTGATGCTGGTGCGGCTGGGGCGGGCGCCGGTCTGGGTGGTGGTGATCATCATCGCCCGCGAGTTCCTCATCTCCGGCCTGCGCACCATCGCCGTCAGCGAGGGGCTGGTGATCGCGGCCTCGCAGGGCGGCAAGTGGAAGACCTCGCTGCAGCTGACCGGCATCATCTGCCTGATGCTGCACTACCACTTCGCCATCGACTTCCTGGTCGGCACGGTGATGGCCGATTTCCAGGCGGTGGGCAGCGTGCTGCTCTACCTGTCGCTGGTGCCGGGCATCGCCTCGGCGGTCGAGTACATCCGCGCCTTCTACACGCTTGACACCGGAGAGCAGCGGGGCTAAATCCGTCGCCCGCTTCGCGGAACTAGCTCAGTTGGTAGAGCGTCGCCTTGCCAAGGCGAAGGTCGCCGGTTCGAATCCGGTGTTCCGCTCCAATCTAAGGCCCCGGTTTCAGAGAGGAATCTCGGACCGGGGCCTTCGTGTTCCTGAGCCTCCCCGTTCGCTTGGAACAAAGATGGAACATTTGGACCACCGGAAGTGGTCGGCGGCTCCGAGTCGGTGTCCGATTGGCCTGATCCGGAGTGACGCGCGGCCGGCATGGACTTGAGCGCCTCGCGCGAGTCCTCGATGTCGAGATGGCCGTAGATGCCGACCGTCGTCTTGATGTCGGCGTGCCGAAGGATCTTCTGCACCACGTACATCGGAACGCGGGCTTTGAGCAGGAGGGTGGCGGTCGTGTGGCGGAGGTCGTGGAAGCGCATCCAGCGCGGCAGGCCGGTGGCCCACAGCTTCATGTTGCAGACCGCGCCCGCTTCATCCTTCACGGGACAGCGCCGCAGCTCGTTGTCGGCGTGCTCCTCGCTGTAGGGCTTCTTCTTCGCCGCACAGCGCCGGCATGTGTGTCGGTAGCCGGTGAGGACGCCCGCGCGCGCCAGAGTGCGACGCAGCACCTTCTCCATGCCCGTCTTCTCCGGCCGAGGCTTGCCGTTGGCGCGCGGAAAGAGCAGCGAGCCACGGGCCGTATCGATGGCGTGCTCGAGGTATTGGATGAGCGGCTCGGGGATGGGCAGAAGGGCCTCGTCGCCGCCCTTCGTACCTTCGCGTTGATGCGATCGACGCACGACCAGCGTCCCGTCAACCAGCCGGACGTCGGTTTTTCGCAGGCCGAAGAGCTCGCCCTTGCGGAGGCCCAAGTAGAGGGCTGTTGCGAACAGGTCCTGCCATTCGCCGCTCGCGGCCTCGAGAACGCCCGGAACCTCGTCGGCTCGAAGGGTCTCGAAGACACGCTTGGGTACCCGTCGCGCGTCGACGTCAGCCACGGGGTTCTTTCCCGTCCATCTCTTCGCATCGATCGCGTTCGCGAAAACAGACGAGAGCGTTCCGCGCAGCTTGTTGACAGACCCCGGTGCCTGTCCAGCTTTCTGAAGCTCGCGGAGAAGTAAATCGATCGCGGTGTTGTCGATCATGCCCAGGCGCCCTTGGCCCAAAGCGTGGTCGAAGACGTGCGTTGTGAGCCGCGAGCGCTCGCGCTCGAGGCTCGGCTCGGGGCACCGCTCCTTCAACCACCAGTCACATGCCTCGTTCAGCGTCCAAGTGCACTCCGCAGGGACCTCGTCGAGGCCGTGCCGCTGCCGCCATCCTTGGCG
>JANXXR010000585.1 GCA_025350525.1 Deltaproteobacteria bacterium | reverse complement strand
GCGCCACCGCCACCGCCGCCGGCTCCGCAGCAGCCCGGCCAGCAGCCGCAGTTTCAAACCGTGCCGCTCCCGGGGCAGGCCGCGCCCATTGCGGAACCAGCGCCGGGCCGCTTGAACGCGCGCCGTGCGCGTGACGGAGATCTTCTTCAGCATCCAGGGCGAGTCGACGCTCGCGGGGCGCCCCTGCGTCTTCGTCCGCTTCACCGGCTGCGATCTGCGCTGCGGGTACTGCGACACCGAGTACGCCTTCTACGGCGGCACCCAGATGACCCGCGCCGCTATTGTAGAGGAAGTATCAAAATACCCCGGAGCGCGCTTCGTCTGCCTCACCGGCGGCGAGCCCACTCTGCAGAAGGAGCTGCCGCAGCTGGCCCAGGACCTGCTCGACCGCGGCTACCAGGTGTCGCTGGAGACGCACGGGCAGCGGCCGCTCGGCGAGGTCCCGCGCGGTGTCCGCAAGGTGGTCGATCTCAAGACGCCGGGCTCGAAGGAGCCGCACACCGACTTCACCCAGCTGCAGCAGCTCCTGCCCGGCGACGAGATCAAGGTGGTGGTCACTTCGCACGACGACTTCCGCTGGGCGGTCTCGCAGCTCGACCGGCTGGGCCTGTGGGGCCAGGTGCCGGTGCTCTTCTCGCCGGCGTTCGGCGAGGTGGCTCCACAAGATCTGGCGCAGTGGGTCCTGCAGAGCGGAAAGCCGGCGCGCCTGCAGCTCCAGCTGCACAAGCTCATCTGGGGCGAGAAGAGGGGAGTATGAAGCGGCCGTGCTACGTGATCGATGCCTTCAGCGCGCAGCCCCTCTCCGGCAACGCGGCGGGCGTGGTGCTCGACGGGGCGGCGCTGGACGGAAAGGCGATGCAGAAGATCGCCGCCGAGCTGAAGCACAGCGAGACGGCCTTTCCGCTGCCCGCCCGCGATCCGACGGCCTCCTTGCACCTGCGCTGGTTCACGCCCACTTCCGAAGTGGCCTTCTGCGGGCACGCTACCCTGGCGACCTTTCACGTGCTGGTCGAGGAGGCGGCGCGCATCCGCGTCGGGCAAAGCGGCGTCACCCGGACGGCCTTCACCTGCAAGAGCGGCAGGCTCAACGTCGAGCTCTCCCGGGACGAGGGCCGCCTGCGCATCCTCATCGAGACGCCGGCCAGCCGCTTCGAGCCGTTGCAGCTCCCGGCCGACCTGCTCGCCGCGCTGGGCCTCGTGCCCGAAGTCCTCGACCCCAAGATCGCGCCGCAGAAGAGCGCCATCCTCGAGGGCAACCTCTACGTGGCCGTGCGCGACCGCGAGGCGCTGGCCCGCTGCCGGCCCGACGCCGCCGCGCTGGAAGGGATGGGCAAGGCGCTGGGAGTGGCAGGATACGTAGTCTACAATCTGAACCCGAAGCCGGGCATCGGCGCCGCCATGCGCTGCTTCTTTCCGGGCTACGGCATCGTCGAGGATCCGGTGACGGGCAGCGCCGCGGGGCAGCTGGGCGTGCTCATCCAAGACGCGCTGCCGGAGATCATGCCGCGCCGGCTCCTCTTCACCCAGGGCGACGAGCTGGGGCGGCCCGGCGTCGTCGAGGTGGAGGTCCGGCCCGAGGCCGAGCCGGGGAAGGTGCGCGGCTGGATCGGCGGACGCGCGGTCACCGTGCTGCGCGGCGAGCTGCTGCTGTGACGCCGCGCAAGACGCTGCCGCCCCGCGAGTCGCCGCTGCGCAGGTCGCTGCCGGCGCTGCGCGACATCCACTCCGAGCGGGACACCCGCCGTCTCGCGCTCGACCGCGCCGGCGTCAAGGGCCTGCGCTATCCCATCTGCGTGCTCGACCGGCAGCGCGGGCAGCAGCACACCGTCGCCGAGATCGACATGAGCGTCTCGGTGCCGCAGCGCCGCAAGGGCGCGCACATGAGCCGCTTCGTCGAGCTGCTCAACAAGCACCGCCGCGAGATCGACATCCGCAAGTTCCGCTCGCTCTGCGCCGAGCTGCGCAAGGATCACGACGCCGAGGCGGCTCACGTCACCGTGCGGTTTCCCTACTTCATCGAGAAGACGGCGCCGGTCAGCGGCGAGCGCGGACTGGTGGACTACGCCTGCACCTTCGGCGCGAGCGTGAGCAGCAAGGGCTCCGATCTCTGGGTGGCGGTGGACGTGCCGGTGACCAGCCTCTGCCCCTGCAGCAAGGCGATCAGCAAGCACGGCGCGCACAACCAGCGCAGCCTGGTCTCCGTGCGGGTCTGGTTCGCGAAGTTCTTCTGGATCGAGGATCTGATCAGGCTGGTGGAGGACTCGGCCAGCTCGGAGCTGTACGCGCTCCTCAAGCGCCCCGACGAGAAGTACGTGACCGAGCGAGCATACGAGCGCCCTCGCTTCGTCGAGGACCTGGTGCGCGAGGTGGGCACGCGGCTGCGCGCCGATTCCAACTTCACCCGCTGGGAGGTCGAGGCCGAGAGCTTCGAGTCGATCCACGCCCACAACGCCTACGCCGCCCTCGCCGGCCCGAGGAAACATCCTTGACCCCACTCGGGATTCAAGCAACCCTCTCTTCATGCTTCCGATGCTCCTCGCAGCCACCTTTCTGAACGGCGTCAACATCGACGGCCTGCGCACGCAGAGCTTCGAGAAGTGCAAGACGGTCAAGATCGACGACCGCGGCGACGTCTACCTCGACTGCCCCGGCTACGAGGTCCAGGCCGCGCCGGCTCCGGCGCACGCCCCCGCCGCGGCGGTGGTCCCGTCCGCGCCGACGCCTGCGGTGGCCCAGAGCAGCCTCGCCCCGCTGCCCGCGAGCGGCCCGATCAGCAAGCACTACTGGATGGTCTCGGAGGAGAGCCCGGGCGCGCAGTACGACCTCGACATCTTCGTCAACTCCAAGTGGGTGCGCAGGGTGAAGGCGGGCGAGCCGCAGATCGTGCTCGAGGTGACCCGCTACCTGTCGCCCGGGCCCAACAAGGTGCTCTTCGCCGCCACCAAGCATGTCGAGGCGGGGCGCAAGAGCGTCTCGCCTTTGTCGTTCCTCAAGATCACTGTCGGCGAGGGCGAGGCGGGCGGCAACACGGTGATGATCGACAACCCGCTGGTCGAGTGCAAACGCACCGCCGCCGAGACCGACAACGTCAACGAAGAGTTCACCTTGCAGGCCCGCTGATGCTCGAGGAAGACAAGCTCCGCACCCACGTTCCCGCCGAGCCTTCGCGCATCGCCGCCATCTACGAATCGACCAACCAGCCGATGGTGCAGCCCGCCGGCCGCGTGGCGCAGTCGGCGCTGGCGGCGGTGGTGGCGCTGCAGGACGGCCCGCTCTACGACGTGGTGGTGGCGCTGACACTCTCGGGCACGGGCGAGAACGTCGTCTACGCCGCGCCGCCGGTGCAGGAGAAGGACCTGTCGCAGGCCATCGAGGAAGCGCTCACCTTCGCCGAGAGCATGGGCTTCATCCTCGACGCCACCGGCTGGAGCAACCTCGACGACGCGCGCAAGAGCGAGCTGGTCGAGCGGATGCCGGCCTTCCGTCCGACGCTGGCCAAAATCGCCGGGCCGGTCGAGCGGCAGCAGTCCTCCGATCCGGTGGCGGCGGTGGCGCGGCTCTTCGCGGCCTTCTGCGCCCTGCTGATGTTCTCCTGCGGCGGCGTCACCGCCGAGCAGCGCACCCAGGCGGCGGAGATCCACCAGCAGCTGGGCGACAACCTGCTCCACGACGGCGACGCGCAGCAGGCGATGAAGGAATACCTCCAGTCGATCGATGCGGAGGAGACGCCCGAGGCGCACAACGGCCTGGGCCTCATCTACGCCTGGTCGCTGGGGCGGCAGCAGGAGGGCGAGAAGGAGTTCCAGCGCGCGCTGGTGCTCAAGCCCGACTACAGCGAGGCGCTCACCAACCTGGGCGCCCTCTACATCTCGCGCGGCCGCTTCGCCGAGGCCATTCCGCTGCTCGACAAGTCGGCGCGCGATCCGCTCTACCGCTCGCGCGTCCTGGCGCAGAGCAACCTCGGCTGGGCGCTCTACAAGACCGGGCAGGGCGAGCGGGGTATCTCCGAGATCCGCGGCGCGCTCGCGGTGGCGCCCAAGTACTGCCTGGGCTGGCGGCAGCTGGGCACCATCTACTCCGACCAGGGCAAGCTCGAGGAGGCGCGCGAGGCCTTCGAGCGCTACGCCACCGAATGCCCCGACGTGGCCGACGCGCATCTGCAGAGCGGAAAAGTCCTGGCGCGGCAGTCCAAGGCGGTGCAGGCGCGGGCCCAGTTCGAGCGCTGCGCGGTGGCCAAGGACGAGAAGGACAAGCCGGTGGCCACCGAGTGCGCGAAGTTTCTCAAGGACCTCGGTACGCCTTGAGCTTTGGCGCGTACCTCAAGCAGAGCCGGGTGCTGCGCGAGCTGTCGCTGGAAGAGGTGGCCACGGCGACGCGGCTGCAGCGGCGGATCCTCGCGGCGCTGGAGTCGGACGACTTTGCGGAGTTGCAGGACCGGGCCCATGCGCTGCTGGTGGCGCGGTCGTATGCCACCGCCATCGGGCTCGATCCGGAGGAGACGGCGCTGCGCCTGACCGAGGAGCTGCAGGCGCGCGAGCCCCGCGCGGCGGAGCGCCCCTCGTTCTTCCGCCGGCTGTGGAAGGCGCGGTCGCGCGATCCGCTGGTGTGGATGGTGGTCCTGGCGACGGCGGTGGCCATCGCGGCGCTGCTCTTCTTCAAGCAGCATTAGCTCCCGGCGGCACTAAGATGCCGGCGTGGATCTCCGCGCACACCGCATGGAAGCGCTGGTGCTGCGGAGCATCGCCTACGGCGACGCCGACGCGGTGGTGCAGCTGCTCACGCGCGGACGCGGGCGCATCGCCGTCTTCGTGCGCGGGGCCAAGACTTCGCGCAAGCGGTTTGGCGGCGCGCTCGAGCCGTTCGGGCGCATCGAGGCCTTGGTCTGCGAGCGCGAGGGGCAGGAGCTGTGGTCCCTGCGCGAGGCCCGCGTGGTCGAGGGGCACCGAGGGCTGCGCGACGACCTGCACCGCATCGCGCACGCCGGATACGCCGCCGAGCTCTCGCACGACCTGACCCGCGCGGGAGAGCCGGCCGACGGGCTCTTCGCGCTGCTGGAGGAGTTTCTCACCCGGCTTTCGTCGGGGGCGGCGCGGAGCGGGCGCCTGCGGGCCTTCGAGCTCCTGGCGCTGGAGGCGGCGGGCCTCGCGCCCGAGCTGTCGGCCTGCGCGCGCTGCGGCGAGGAGGTGCCGGCGGGCAGGGCGACCTTCGATCCGGACGCGGGCGGGCTGGTCTGCAAGAATTGTATAGGTGGTACCTATGGCGTAGCCCTGAGCCACGCCGCCCGCGCCGCCCTCTGGCAGCTGCGCTGGGGCGGGCTGGCCGCCGCCGACGCGCCCCAGAGCGCCGACGGCTCGGGCCGCCCCGCCGACGCCAGCGCCTTCGAGGAGGCCGCGGCCCAGGCGGCGCGCCCGCTCTCGCTCTTCCTCCGCCATCACCTGGGACACGCGCTCAAGAGCGCGCTCTTCCTCGAGCAGGTGGGCGCGCCTCTCTAGTAGCGGAAGGTCGAGGCGAGGAAGAAGTAGACGAACAGCTGCTTCACCTCCGCCGGCCGGAAGCCCGTGGGGTCGATGATGCCGGTGGGGTCGTTGGCCACCGCGTCGCCGCCCTGGCCGTAGGCGACCGAGATGCCCAGCCGCGAGATGGAGTGCTGTCCGATCAGCCCCAGCGTGGCGCTGCCGCCGTAGAGCGAGACGCGCGGCTGCCGGCTGGACCCTGCCGCCAGCGTGCCGTCGGGGTTGAGCTGGAACTCGGGCGCGCCGCTGCGCGAGGTGAAGAGCCCGCCCGCGATCGAGTACTCGGGGTTGATCAGGTACTCGCCGCCGGCGTTGAGATCGACGACCGCGGTGCGCTCGATGTGGTCCTGCACCCGCAGCCGCGCCGCGATGGAGGGGTCGACGCTGAAGCGATCGTAGCTGGTCCCGAGGTGCCCGGTGATCTGCCCCGAGAGCGTCCAGCGGTGCGGTTTGATCCACGAAGCCCCCAGCCGCAAGAGCGTGGGGACGAAGGTGCGGCTGTTCACGTTGGTGGTGTTGATCACCGTCGCCTGCGAGCGCGAGCCGGCGGGCGCGGTGGGGTCGCTCACCACGTCCTGCACGCGGACCGTGCCGGCGGAGTGCAGCGGGATGCCGGGAAGCCCCAGCGCCGCGCCCAGCACCACCTCCGGCGAGTGGTGGTACTTGGCGCCCAAGAGCGCGACCAGGTTCGCGTTCTCGAAGGAGGCGCTGGCGTGGTAGACGCCGACGGTCGGCTCCGTCTTCGCGCCGGTGAGCGAGAGCGCGTCCTCCGCCGTCTCGTAGAGCCGCAGCACGTAGTGCAGCGCCAGCCCGACGTTGAGCTTGTCGTCGAGGCGCATCCCCATTCCGGCGGCGACGTTGAAGGTCCGGTCCATCACCCGGGTCTGCACCTGGAAGGGAGTGGTGGCGTCGGCGCCGTAGGAGCGGAACTGGGGGACGGTGACGTCGAAGCCGTAGGCGAAGGGCGTGCCGCGCTCGTCGAGGTCGCCGATGCCCTTGAGCAGGCCCGCCTCGCCGGGGATGACGTTGAGCTCGTTGAGGGAGGCGAGCGAGAAGGTGCCGCTGCCGATGGTGATGGCGCCGCGGCTCTGCCGCTCGAAGCCGTAGAGCGAGGCGCTGACGTTGACATTGAGCTTGCGCGCGTCGCAGATGCCGGCGGGGTTGTAGTAGAGGCCGCTCGGGTCGTCGCTCAGGGCGACGAAGGCGCCGCCCAGCGCGGTGGCGCGGGAGCCGACCGGGAAATCCTGGTAGCGCGAGTCGTCGGCGCGGGCGGGAAGGGCGGCGAAGAGCAGCAGGATGGCGAGGGCCTTCCACAGCGCGATGGCGGCAGCCGCCGGATCGCGCGCGCCCAGTACCGAGCGGATGCAGGCGACGCCGCGGGCTCCGGCCTCGAGGCAGCGCGCGGCGTTGGCGGGCTCGACGCCCCCGAGGGCGAAGACGGGGACGCGGGTCGCCTTGCACGCCGCGGCGAGCTGGCCCAGGCCCTGCGCGGTCTTGCCGGGAGTCTCGAAGACCGGCGCGAAGACGCAGAAGTCCGCCTCCGAGCGCGCCGCCTCCTCCGCGGTGTGGACGCTCTCGCCCACGACTTGCAGTCCGAGCGCGCGGAGGTCGCGGGCGGCGAGGCCCCGCGACGGCAGGTGCACGCCGTCGGCGCCCGACGCCAGCGCCACGTCGGCCCGGTCGTTGACGAGCAGCGGCGCCGCGAAGTTTGCGCAAATGGTCCGCAGGGCCCGGGCGCGCTCGAGCAGTTGCCGCGGCGGCAAGGGCTGGCGCAGCTGGATCCCCGCCGCTCCCCGCGGCAGCGCCGCCAGCGCCGCCTGCACGGCGGGCGCGGGATCTCCCTCTGCCGGCGTGATCAGGTACAGGCGGATCACGCGGCCCCGATGACTCCGGAGAGAGGGCTCGAGGCGCTGCCATACAGCTTGCGCGGGATGCGGCCGGCGCGGAAGGCGAGGCGCCCGGCTTCGGTGGCGAGCTTCATCGCCTGCGCCATCGCTACCGGATCGGCGGCGCCGCTGATGGCCGTGTTGACGAGGAGGCCCGCGACCCCCAGCTCCATGCAGATGGCGCAGTCGGAGGCGGTGCCGACGCCGGCGTCGACGATGACCGGCACCTTGGCCTGCTCGAGGATCATCTGCAGCGCGTAGGGATTGCGCAGGCCGAGCCCGCTGCCGATGGGCGCGCCGAGCGGCATCACCGCCACGCAGCCGGCCTCCTCGAGCTTGCGCGCCGTCACCGGGTCGTCGTTGGTGTAGGGCAGGACCAGGAAGCCTTCGCTGACCAGCTGACGCGCCGCCTTGAGGGTCTCCTCCGCGTCGGGGAGCAGCGTCTTCGGATCGCTCAGCACCTCGAGCTTGACCAGCGGGTTCTCGCCGCCCAGCTGCAGCTCGCGCGCCAGCCGGCAGGTCCGCACCGCGTCGTCAGCGGTGTAGCAGCCGGCGGTGTTGGGGAGCAGCGCCATGTGCTTCGGGATCCAGTGCAAGAGCGACGCCTCGCCGCGCGCCTGCAGATCGAGGCGCCGCACGGCCACCGTCACCAGCTCCGCGCCCGAGGCCAAGAGCGCCTGCTGCATGGTGGCGAAGTCCTTGTACTTGCCGGTGCCGACCACCAGGCGCGAGCCGAACTCGCGCCCGCCCAGGACGAGCTTCTCCATCATCCGCCTCCCACGAAAGTGACGATCTCGAGCACGTCGCCGGACGCGACCGGCTCCTCGGCGTGGCGCGCCTTCCTCACCACCGCGCCGTTGCGCTCGACCGCCACCCGCTCGGCCCGCACGCCCAGGTGGAGGAGCAGCGCGGCCACGGTCAGGCCCTCGGGGAGCTCCAGCTTTTCGCCGTTGACTGTGGCGCGCATCGGGGGGTGGTATAGTCGCTGCCGTGGATACGGTCCAGCTTCTCCGGCGGGTGTCGATCTTCGCCGATCTCCCGCAGGAGACGGTGCAGGATCTGGCCAAGCGCGTCTGGCAGAAGCAGGCCGACGCAGGGTCGGTCATCGTCAGCCAGGAGGACCGGGGCGACCAGCTCTTCGTCATCGCCTCCGGCAAGGTCAAGGTGGTGCTCTACGGCGAGACCGGCCGTGAAATTATCCTTAGTATACTTCGCGACGGCGACTTCTTCGGCGAGATGTCGCTGCTCGACCGCCAGCCGCGCTCGGCCAACGTGGTCGCCGTGGAGGACTCGCAGCTGCTCGGCCTCGACCGCGACGCCTTCCAGACCCACCTCACCGCCAATCCCCAGACCGCGCTGGCCATCCTCGCCGAGATGTCGGGCCGGCTGCGCCACGCCGACGAGGTGATCGGCAACCTGGCCCTGCTCGACGTCTACGCGCGGGTGGCGCGCACCGTCCGCGATCTGGCCCAGAAGCAGGGCGAGCCGGTGGACGGCGGACTGCTCATCCGCGAGCGGCCCACCCAGCAGGAGATCGCGGGGCTGATCGGCACCAGCCGCGAGACGGTGTCGCGGGCCCTCAACGACTTCACCCGGCGCGGCCTCCTCGAGATGTCGGGCAAGCAGATCCTGGTGCGCTGGGGCTTCCTGCGCAAGATGGAAGAAGCCGCCTGAGCCTTGCGCCGCCCGCGCCCCGCGGGTACACCGCCCCGATGTACCGCGTCTCCAAACAGCTCTGGTTCTGCGCCGCCCATCAAGTGCGCCTCTCCGAGACGCAGTGCGAGGCGATGCACGGCCACAACTACCGCGTCCTCGTCCACGCCGAGGCCAAAGAGCTCGATGGCACCAGCTACGTCATCGACTTCGCCGCCCTGAAGAAGGCGGCCGTCGAGGCCTGCGCGCGCTTCGACCACGCCAACATCAACGAGGTGGAGCCGTTCCGCGAGGGCGAGAAGAACCCCACCGCCGAGGAGCTGGCGCGCTACCTGTGCGAGCAGCTGGCGGCCCGCTTCGACGACGCCCGCGTGCGCATCTCCAAGGTCGAGGTCTTCGAGACCGACAACAACCGCGCCGAGTACTGCCCATGAAGGGCGGCCGATGAAGAACGGCGTCGAAGAGAAGCACGCCAGCTTCACGCCCTGGTTCTGGAGCTACCGCTGGGCGGCGCGGCTGGAGGGGGCGCTGGTCGTCTGCGTCTTCGCCGGCGTGCTCTTCATCATGGGCTACCTCTTCCAGATGCCCGGCGCCCTGGTCGTTCACCTGCAGGACGATCGGCACGATCCGGTCAAGAACGCGCGGGTCCGCTGCACCGCTCCCAGCGGCGGCCAGAGCTTCGCCGGCCTCACCGACGTCTTCGGCGAGGCCAAGTGGCCCGGCCTCGACAAGGGCGCGTGGAGGTGCGAGGTGACGCCGCCGGACAGTTTTCACGCCGGAGTGGTCACCGGCTTCGCCACGGTAGCGGCGCGCCATCCGGCGGTCTGGGTGGCGACGGTCGAGCGCCCGGGCCGCATCGCGGTGCAGGTGGTGCGGCCCGATGGCGCGGCGCGGGCAAAGGTCGCGGTGCGTGCGGCCTGCGAAGGCGGCGCCTGGGAAGCGCGGGCGGGCCTTCTCGACGGACGCGCGCTGCTCTTCGTGCCGCACGGCGCCTCCTGCCGCGTCGGGCTGGTGCGGCCCGAATTGCCCTTCGACGGAACTCCCACCCAGACCGCGCTCGACTGCGAGAACGAGCCGTGCAGCGCGGTGGTGAGCGCGGGCGTCGGCCAAAGCGCGAGCGTGGTGCTCAAGCCGACGCGCGAGCAATGGGAAGCCGTCCGCCCGCCGCCCGAACCCGATCAGAAGCCGTAAGGCCTCCTTCGATTCCCGCGTGGCCGTCCGGGCGACGAGCGCGTCTCTCGTTCATGCGCCTTGCGCTCCTGCTGGCTTTGACCGCGCTCTCCTCCGCCGCCCACGCCGACGATTTTCGCATGAGCCTCACCGGCGGCATCGGCGTCGGCCGCGACACGCCGCCGTCACGGCGCAACGCTTATTTCATCGGCGGTCAGCTCGAAGCCGGGTTCGGCCACTGGACGGTCTTTGCGGGCGAACTCGTGACCGTGCCCCAACAGCGTCCGGACTATTCCATCGCCGCCGGAGCGCGCTGGTCGCGGCAGCCCGATGGCAGCGGTTTCGGTATCGCCTTGCAGAGCGCGACCTGGATCAGCCGCGGCTCGTCCTTGGTCGATTACCGCCAGACGACGACCGTCGTCGCGGCGACCGCGCACTGGCGCTGGCTCTTCTGGAAGCACCTCGTGCTCGACGTCGGCGCGGGGCCCGCGGTCACCTTCGACAGCTACCGATTTCCGACCAGCGACTATGGCGCGGATAACGGCAGGCTGCAGCGGAGCACATGCGTTGGCGTCGGCGGCGGCGACCCCGGCGAGTGCGTCTTCCCCTTCGACGTCGAGCTGGGCCTGGGCCTCGCCTTCTGACGGCTACTTGCCGAGGTAGATGTCCATCACCTCGCGCAGGAGTTTGATCGCCTCCTCGCGCGGGCGCTGGAAGGCGTTGCGGCCCATGATCGACCCGAAGGCGCCGCCGTCGCGCAGGCCGCGGATCTCGGTGAGGATCTCGTCCGAGCCCTTGGCCTCGCCGCCGGAGAAGATGACCACGCGCTTGCCGTTGAAGCAGCTCTGGACCACGTGGCGGGTGCGGTCGGCCAGGGTCTTCCAGGGGATGCTGTACTTCTCGAAGACCTTCTGCGCCTCGGGCTGGTAGACGAACTCGGTGGGCGGCTTGACCTTGACGACGTGCGAGCCCAGCTGGCAGGCGATCTGCGCCGCGTAGGCGGCGACGTCCACCGCGGTCTCGCCCTTCTTGTCGGTGATGCCCTCGCCGCGCGGATACGACCAGGTCACCGCGGCCAGCCCGCTGGCCTTGGCCTCCTCGATGAGCGCGCGCAGGTTCTCGAACTGGTGATTGCGGGCCGAGGAGCCCGGATAGATGGTGTAGCCGATGGCGGTGCAGCCCAGCCGCACGGCGTCGCGCACGCTGCCGGTGACCGCGCTCTCAGGCGAGATGCCCTTGGAGAGCGAGTCGCTGTTGTTGAGCTTCAAGATGAGCGGGATCTGGCCGGCGTATTTTCCGGCGATGGCCTCGATGAACCCGAGCGGCGCCGCGTAGGCGTTGCAGCCGGAGTCGATGGCCAATTGCACGTGGTACTCGGGATCGTAGCCGGGCGGGTTGGGCGCGAACGACCGCGCCGGGCCGTGCTCGAAGCCCTGGTCCACCGGCAGGATGACCAGCTTGCCGGTGCCGGCGAGGCGGCCGTGCATGAGCAGCCGGTAGAGGTTGGCCAGCGTGCCGGGGTTGTCCGAGGGATACCAGCTGAGGATCTCGCGGACGCGGGAGGTCGTTTCCATGCGGT
Source organism: Deltaproteobacteria bacterium (assembly GCA_025350525.1). GTDB lineage: Bacteria > Myxococcota > Myxococcia > Myxococcales > 40CM-4-68-19 > 40CM-4-68-19. The sequence continues at coordinate 5,914 of JANXXR010000585.1, read as the reverse complement.
CTCTCCTTGAACGAGCGGCGCGAACCTAGACTAAGGCGCCCGCGACCTTCAAGGGAGATCGCGCTCGCCGTGTTGACGAGCGGGCGGGGGCGGGAGGCTCCGAGTAGCGCCGGGTCAACGCAGGAAGAGGTCGGCCTCTTCTGTCAGCTGTGCAAGCTTGTCGGCGCTTGCCCAGTCGGCGGTCAACGAGAGCTTGCTGCCGATGACCACGCCCCGGTCGCGGAAGAGGGCGAGGGCGTTCTCCAGCGAAGGCTTGCTGAGCGCCTCGAGGCGGAGGATGCGCCCCGCCAGGTAAGCGGCCCGTCCGCGGTCGAGGGCGAGGCGCGTCCACTCTTTCCCCGCCATCGGCGCCGGCAATAGGAGGTGAAGGGCGTCGGCGGTGACCCAGAGCGCCTCGCCGAAAGGCCGGAGCAACTCGGCGAGGAGCCCCAGCATGCGCAGGCCGCGCGCCACCGGCTGCACGCCGTTGCCAGCCGTCTTCTCGACCAGGCCCCAGCGGAAGAGCAGCGCGAAGGTCTCGTCCACGGTGGACTCGAAGCTCTTCCCGGGCGGGTAGATGAACTCGTACTTGAGCAGCCGCGAGGCGTCCTTCGCCCGCCGCATCAGCTCCGGCAGCGGCGCCGCCTGTCCCCGGAAGGAGCGCAGCGCCGCGGAGAGGATGGCCGGCGCCACCAGGAAATGGAGGATGGAATTCTTGTGGTAGTCGAGCACCATCCGGCGCTCCTCCGGCACCGAGTAGAAGCGCTCGCCCCCTGCCTCCTGGCGGCGCACCGTCCCGTCGGCCACCAGCGACTCCACCGCGCGCAGCACCAGCAAGCGGGGCGACTCGCGCTCGGCCCGCGCCCCGCAGTCGAGCGCGGCGGAGTGGACGAAGTCGGCCCGGTCGAGCAGCTCGCCCTCCGAGAGCGCGCGGCGGTCGTGGCTGAGCAGCGCCGCCGAGGCGAGGCCGATGGCCGAGAGCGGCGCCGCGGCGTTGATGCCCGCCGAGATGCGCAGCCCGAGGTTCTGCACCAGCTTCTTCTTCTCCTCCGGCGTGCAGTTCTTCGGGTCGACGCCGCGCTCGCGGAAGAGCTGCGCGATGGAGATGGGCTCGTCGGCGCGGATGGTGATGCGCCCGTAGCGGCTGCGCAGGACCTGCGTCGCCGAGAGCAGCGCCTTGGCGTCCTCCTTCTGCTTCTCGCCGCCGAGCAGCTCGTGCTGGTAGCTGCGCGCCTCGACGATCTTCTCGTAGCTGAGGCTGATGGGCGCGAAGTACGCGTCGGGCCGCACGCCGGTGAGCCAGGCGTCCACTTCCAAGGTCAGCATGCCGAACTTGGGCGGCAGCAATTTTCCCGTGCGCGATCGCCCGCCCTCGATGAAGAACTCCTGGGTGAAGCCATCCTGGAGCAGGCGCTTCACGTAGGCGCCCATGGTCGCCGAGTAGATGCGGTCGCCCTTGAAGCTGCGGCGGATGAAGAAGGCGCCTCCCGCGCGCAGCAGCCGTCCCACCGGCCAGAAGTTGAGGTTGTCGCCGGCGGCGACGTGCGGCGGCTGGAGGCCGTAGTCGTCGCAGATCATCGAGAGGATCAGGTAATCGATGTGGCTCTTGTGGCAGGGACAGAGGATGAGCGGCGCCTTCTTCGAGGCCTCGACCAGGCGGCGCATGCCGGCCTCGTCCACGTCGATGCCGTCGTAGATGCGGTGGAAGACGAAGTTGAGGAAGCGCTTGAGCAGGCCGACCGCCAGCGGGCTGTAGCGGGCGGCGATCTCGCGCAGGTCCTTGCGCGCTTCCTTCTCGACGCTGCCGTCGGCGCGGCCCTTCTCGCGGGCGATCTCGGCCAGCGTTCGGCGCAGGGTCAGGTCGCGCAGCGTCTCGTCGGCCACGCGCTGGGGGCCTTTGAGCGGAGGGCCGGTGACGACCCGGGTCTCGCGGGCCAGGTGCTGGTGCAGCCAGCCGCGGACGCGCCGGGCGACGCGGGCGGGCTCGGAGCCGCGGTTGAGCGCGTCGATGTCGCTGAGCAGCACGGGCTCGCCGACCTTGACGTAGGCGTTGGTGCCGCTCAGCAGGTAGCCGGAGAGGGTGCGGATGGCGCCGGGCTCATCGGGATCGCCGAGGAGCAGATCGCGCCACGAGCCTTTCAGGTTCTTGGGCCGCTTGTGCTGCAGGTACGTGAGCGGCACCAGCGCGATGGGCTTGTCCGGCTGCGATCGCTGCAGCAAGAGCAGCGCCGGAAAGGGATCGGCCAGCGTGGCCACCGCCGAGGGGAGCGTGCGCGGCGCGCGCAAGAAGACCATGGCCGCCTCGCCGTTGCCGACCGCCTCGATCACCTGCGCCACCTCGCCGCGCTCCCTGGCCTTGATCTGCGGCCCGCCCAGGTACCAGCGGGCGAAGGGCGCGAAGATGCGGTAGCCGAGCCCGGTGGCGGCGCGGGCGATGGGCAGGCCCAGCCGCGCGAAGGTCCAATTGAAGTAGAGCAAGTGTAAAAGCGAGCTGGAGCGGAGCACGTAGACGGGCGTGGCCGCCGCCGCCTGCTGCAGCTTGGGCAGCTCTCCCGCCGGGAACTGCACCGGGTCGAACAGCTTGCCCAGGAGCCAGCGCGCGAACGGCCCGTAGTGCGCCGGTCGCCGCGTCGGCGCAACGGGAGCGAGCTGCGTCTCGGGCGCGAGGTCGGCCATGGCGGCCGCACTCTACCCTTTTCTGCTATTGCGCAGGCACCAACACCAAGGCGTATTGGTGGTGCCAGTCGTCGTCGCTGCCGTTGACGGCGATGCGCCCCAGCTCGTCGATCCCCGATGGCGACTCGATGTTCACGTTCGGCATGTCGACCAAAGCCTGCAGCGGCGTGAACGCCCCCTCCTGCCAGAGCCAGCCGTGGTAGTGCGTTGCCCTGTACTCGGCGTCATCGCGCGACTGGCCCACCATCTGCCCCAGGTCGTTGATCGCCGTCGGCCAACAGGCCCAGGCGCAGGCGGGCGGCTCGCCCAGGTCGCGCATTCCGTCGGGTCCGTAGAGGAAGACCGTTCGCTGCCATCGATAGCCCGAGAATGAGCCGGCGACGAGTCCCGGGGTCGGGCTGGCGGTCGTGGCGAAGCCGTCCCAGCCGTCGTGGCCCAGGTTTCCCACCTCGAGCGCTGCGCCGTCTTGCCAGATCACAGGCTGCGAAGGACCGTTCACGACCGCGGACGAACTACCCACCACCAGGCCGGAGTCGCTCCGAAAGTGGGCGTAGGCGGTTCCCCCCGACCCTTCGAGCAGCTGCTTCACCCCATCGGCACCGAGCAGGTAAGGCATCTCAGACGGCTGGTTCACGAGGATCACGCCGTCCGTGCCGAGTCCCGCGGGCTGGGCGTCGTAAGGCAGGTCGAGCGGGGTGACAGCTCCTGCGCTCGAGACGACCACCGCGCCGGAGGCCTGCCCATTCGCGTCCACCAGCATGGCCAAAACATCGCCGCTGGCGTTGAGTTGAAAAGGCCTGAAGCCGTCGGGCAGGTCCCTGGCCTGGCCGCTGTCGAGGTCCTAGACCCAGAAGACCGAGAGCGGCGACGCCGTGCCGTCGCGCAGGGTGCTCGAGCCCAGCACCAGATGGCCTGCGGTTGCGACCACCACCGAGCTATCGCCCGCCTCTGGATGCGCGATGGCGCCGATGTTTACAGCTGTATACTGCGGCGACGCCGAGGCGGAGCCAGCCAGAGCAACGCATGCTGCGACGAGTGTTACTTTCATGGAGAGGGCCCCCCCGAGCCCTTGATGGATCCAAGGTGGGCACGGCGAGCAGGCGCTCCATCCGGCGGGGGTCCCAGCCAACCGAAGAGGCGGCTGCTTGCTTGCCAGGACGGCGACGCCTGGCACGGCTCGGCTACCGGGTCGAGCACCCTGGCGACCCGCCCAGGCCGTCCAGCTCGACCACCGACTTCCCGGGCTCGGCGGCCAGCGCCAGCGCCAGCTGCAGGAGCCGCTGCGCCGCACCCGGCGTTCCGCGAAGCCAGGCCACGCAGGAGGCGCCCGACGATCGCTCCAACCGCTCGGCCCTCCCGCGCGCCTCGCGAACCTGGTGCAGCCAGAGATCGCCCGCGGCCTTCTCCAGCGCGTCGAGGAGCCCGCGCCGCTCGGCCAGCTGCCCGGCCACATCCAGCTCGGCTTCTTCCTCGGTGAGGTCGTCCTCCTGCGCGCGCCGGACCAGGCTGTCGAAGAGGGCCGTCTCGCCCGCCGCCTCCAACTCGGCGCGCACCCAGGTGACGAGAAAGCCCGCCTCGAGCTGCGCGCTCATCAGCGGGGGGTGTATTCGACGTCGTGCTTCGCGGTCTTGTCCGACGCGATCTCGATCTCGGCTTCCTTCTCGCCCAGCCGCTCGTGCCAGATCTTGATCCTGTGCTTCCCGGGCGGCACGCCGTCGATGCGGTAGGCGCCGTTCTCGTCGGTGACCGCCAGCTTCGCCGTCGGCAGGACCAGCATCCAGGCCCGCATCCACGGATGCACGTCGCAGCTCACCTTGAAGATGCCCTGCTTCTTGAGGTGCGTCGGCACCACGTGGCCGGGGATGGGCATGGCGTAGTTCATCAGCTTGAGGTCGCCCTCCTGCGCGCGGACGTTGTGCAGCGCCTTGTCGCTGTTGACGACGTCCACGGCCGCGCCGAGCGGGGCCGCGAGGACGTGGGGCGAGAAGGAGCAGGCGGTCTGGTCGAGCTTCAGCTTGGCGGGCTTCGCGTCCCGGGCCTCGGGAAGATCGACGAACCAGATGACCGCGTTCTTGACGCCGCCTTCCTTCACCTCGAGGGATTCGTCGGGCTTGCTGGTGCCGCAGACTTTCATGTCCCGCGTGACCGGCAGGGTGGCGAGCTTGGGAGCGAGCCCGGCCAGGGTGACTTTCCCGGCCAGGGCGCCGGTGTCGACGGCAGCGAGCAGCAGTGCAAGCAGGATCATGGTCGGCCTTGGTAGTCCAACGCCGCCGCGCTGACAAGCGCTGGCCCCTTGACAGGCGGGCGGACCTGTCTACATTCGCGCCCCCAATCGTCGGGGACACCGAGATGCACGCGCCGCCGGCGCGGCCTCGCGTCCCCAGTGTTGTCGCACCGGAGGCATCATGTCGGCCAAAGAGATCACCTTCCACCAGGCGGCGCGCGAGCAGATCTCGCGCGGCGTCAAGATCCTGTCGGACGCAGTCGCGGTCACCCTCGGCCCCAAGGGTCGCAACGTGGTGCTGGAGAAGTCGTTCGGCGCGCCCACGGTGACCAAGGACGGCGTCACGGTGGCCAAGGAGATCGATCTCGCCGACCGCTTCCAGAACATGGGGGCGCAGATGGTCCGCGAGGTCGCCACCAAGACCTCCGACATCGCCGGCGACGGAACCACCACCGCCACCGTGCTGGCCGCCGCCATCTACCACGAGGGCATGCGCCTCGTGGCCGCCGGGCACAACCCGATGGGGCTCAAGCGCGGCATCGACCTCGCGGTCACCGCCATCGTCGAGGAGCTGAAGAAGCTCTCCACCAAGACGCAGGGCCGCCACGAGATCGCGCAGGTCGGGACCATCTCGGCCAACGGCGACGAGACCATCGGCACCATCATCGCCGAGGCCATGGACAAGGTCGGCAAGGAAGGCGTCATCACCATCGAGGAGGCCAAGGGCCTCGAGACGACGCTCAAGGTGGTCGAGGGCATGCAGTTCGACCGCGGCTACGTCTCGCCGTACTTCGTCACCAACCGCGAGCGCATGCTGGTCGAGCTCGAGGATCCGTACATCCTGATCTCCGAGAAGAAGATCAGCGCGATGGCCGACCTCATTCCCCTGCTCGAGCAGGTCGCGCGCGCGGGCAAGCCGATGCTGATCATCGCCGAAGAGGTCGAGGGCGAGGCGCTCGCGACGCTCGTGGTGAACAAGCTGCGCGGCGTGCTCAACATCGCGGCAGTGAAGGCGCCGGGCTTCGGCGATCGCCG
>JANXXR010000551.1 GCA_025350525.1 Deltaproteobacteria bacterium | reverse complement strand
TGGTGGGCGGCCGCGATGCCAACGGCAAAGTCCTGGCGCAGATCTCCGGGCTCATCTGGGGGCCGGCGCCGGCCGGCAACCTCGACTTCGTGGACGACGCCACCTTCAAGACGCCCGCCAGCACCACTCCGCCCCGCTGCGCGCCGGCCGAGAGGTTCCCCCGCGCCGCCGCCACCGCATCGGTGAGCGGACCGGCCCGCAGCGGCAGCGCCGCATCCTGGACGGAGTTGGTCGCCGGATCGAAGTACGTCACCGTCGGGTAGACCGAGACGCCCGGCACATCGGGCCCAGACTGGCCGCCGGCGATGAGCGCCGCGCCCGTCTTCAGATCCACCGCGGCGGCGGCGTGGGTGCGGGCGGCGCTCGGGGGCGTCAGCTCCGTCCAGAGGCCGTTGGCAAAGAGCTCGAAGGGCCTCACCGCCACGGCCTTGTTCACGCCCGCCGCGTCGGGCGGACCTTCGCCGCCGGCCAGGAGGATGCCCGCGCCGGACGCGCCGGAGACCGAGAGCGAGGCGTGCCCCGCGCGGCGGGCCAGGGGTCCGGGGCTGAGCGGCGCAAAGCCGCCGGTGGCGGGATCGAAGACCTCGACGTCGTCGCGGTAGATGAGGTTGGGCGGCGTGTTGCCGTCGAAGCTGAAGCCGCCGCTGATGAGGACGCGGCCGTCGGGGAGCAGCGCCATGGCGTGTCCGGCGCGCGGCGCGGTCATGTGCGTGCAGGCGGCGGCGGAGTCGCCGGCGGGGGAGAAGGCGTCGAGGTTGCGCAGGAAGAGGCGGAGGTGCACGTCGGCGGGGCCGGGCGCGTCGAACTTGCCGCTGTCGGCGCGGGCGCGGACGCTGGCAGAGACCAGCGCCTCGACTTTCAGGCGGCGATTTCTGCCGACGGGAAGGTTGGGAAGCTGCGCGCTCCCCTTGGCCAGCGCGACGGTCAGCGTTTGCGCCTCGAGCCCGTCGCCGGTGAGGCCGAAGCGAAGCTGGGTGACGCCGGCCAGCGGGTTCGTGTCGTAAGCGGCGCCGGGGCAGGCCATGGTGATCAGCTCGACATCGATGCCCAGCACCGCCGGACCGCAGCCGAAAAGGACCAGCGCCGCGGCCGCCGCGGCCCGCATCAGTGGCTCCACGTCGCGTTGACGTTGGCCGTCGTCGGGGTCTGTCCGCTCTGGTAGAGGAAGTATCCGCCTGCCGCCAGGGCTCCCGCGACCAGCACGCCCGCGACGATCCAGAGCGTGGCGTGGCTCGACTTCCGGGGAGTCTCGCGGGCGGTCTTGATCGCCTCGGGCTCCAGCGCCTCGAGGTGCGTGACCGCGGGCTTTCCTTCTCTTACCGGGCGCGCCTGCAGCGGCTCGCTCTCGTCGGTAGTCGGCTGCCGCGGAATGACCAGGGCGCGCGAAGGCGGCTCGTCGGTGCGCGTGCCCGGAAGCGCGACGCGGCGGGCAGGCTCCAGCGCGGGAACGACCGGGGCAGGCGCGGCGACCGGGGTCTCCACCCCGGCGATGACGACGACCTTCTGCCCCCAGGCCACCCCGGCGCGCTCGAGACGGACGAAGTGCTCGCCCGGGATCAGATCCTCGACCAGCGCAGTCGCCTTTGGCACTGCGCGTCCGTCCACCAGCGCGCGCGCCTCCCCGGCTCCGGGCGGCGCGAGCACGCGCAGCGATCCACGCGGGGCCGCCAGCAGGCGCTTGCGGACGCCCTGCAGTTCCACCAGGAACGCCGGCGGATAGTCGGCGGCGCTCAGCTGCCGGTCGGGGTCGAGCCGCACCAGCAGGGCCAGCGCCGCCTCTCCCCCGTCCTCGTCGCCCGAGACCAGCCGCTCGATGGCGAGCTGCAGCGCCGCATCCGAGAGGAGCTTCCCCGCGGCCTCGTCGAGGAGGGCGGGCTGCGCGGTCAAGAGCGCGATGGCCTTCTGCACCGCCTCCGCCGCCGCCGCATGCCGCGACTGCTGCGCCAGCTCCGCGGCCTTGCCCAGCATCGTCCGCGCCTGCGCCGCCGGGTCGGTCGCGTCGGACTGCGACTGGGCGGCGGCCTGCGCAGAGGGCGAAAGCAGCAGCGCCGACAAGAGCGCGGCCAGGGCGCGCATGATCGACGAATGCCGGGGCACGCCCGCGTTCTCGCACGGATGGTAGGGGCACGGATGGTAGAGGCGATGCATCCGTCGCCGATCCTAGGGCAGGACCTTCTCCAGCAGCGACAACAATTGCGGCGCCTCGAAGGGCTTGCAGAGGTAGGCCGCCGCGCCCGTCCGGCTGGCCACCGCCGCGAGGTCGTCCTTGGCCGAGATCAGCACCACCGGCACCTGCTTGCTGGCGGGCAGCCCGCTCATGCCGCGCAGGAAGCCCTCGCCGTCGAGGTGAGGCATGCGCAGGTCGAGCAGGATGGCGTCGGGGCGGAACTCGGGCATCAGCCGCACCGCCTCGACGGCGTCGCTCGCGACCGCGACGACGTAGCCCTCCAAGCTGAGCAGGTCGGCCACCATGTCGCGAAATCCCTCCTCGTCGTCGACGATGAGGATGCGGCGTGGCTGGGTTGCGCGCTGGCGCTTCACCGACACGACTCTCCCTTTCCCTACATGCCCCAAAAGAGGTCACCACATGTCAAGGGGGCCTGTCCATGCGTGTCGCCCCGGATGCGCCGGGCTCCTTGACTTGCCCGCTGCACTCCGCTACATCGCCACGGCTTTTCGTACTGGCGTCACGCCGAAGTGGTGGAATTGGCAGACACGCCAGATTCAGGGTCTGGTGGGGGCAACCCCGTGGAGGTTCGAGTCCTCTCTTCGGCACCACCGACGCCCTGGCGGCGGATCCCTGAGCGGCCTGTCCGGCGCCCGCCTCTGGACAGCAAGGCCCCGGCAAGGTTGCCGGGGCTTTTCTGTTTCTGCAGGCTGGGGGCGTGATCACTCCGCTCGACGATGCACTGACCGCCGTCCGCACCCGCTGCGCGCCGCTGCCCGCCGAGGACGCCGCCTTGGCCGAGGCGCAGGGCCGCATCTTGGCCGAGGGCGTGCGGGCGCGCCGCGACCAGCCGGCCAGCGACATCTCGATGATGGACGGCTATGCGCTCGCCGCCGGGCCGCTGGAACTGCGGGTGGTCGGCGAGGTGGCGGCGGGCGATGCGCCATGGACGCACGCGCTCTCGGCCGGCGAGGCCGCCCGCATCTTCACCGGCGCGCCCCTGCCTGCTGGCGCCGACTGCGTGGTGATGCAGGAACTGTGCGAGCGCAAGGGCGACCTCGTCCGGCTGCTCCAGGCGGCCAAGTCGGGACAGCACCTGCGCCGCCGCGGCGAGGAGCTGAGCGCGGGCGTCGAGGCGCTGCCTCCCGGAACCCGCCTGCAGGCGGCGGAGCTGGCGCTGGCGGCGGCCTGCGGCGTCACTTCGGTGCGCGTCTTCCGTCGGCCGCGGGTGGCGCTGCTGGTCACCGGCAGCGAGCTGGTGCCGCAGGGGAGCGACCCCGCGCCGGGCAAGCTCATCGAGACCAACAGCGTCGCCCTCTCCGCGCTCTGCCGCGAGGCCGGCGCCGAAGTGCAGTTCCTCGGCATCGCGCCCGACGACGTCGAGACCATCGCCGCGCGCCTGCGCGACGCCCCTGCTGACATCCTCTTGACGACGGGCGGCGCCAGCGTCGGCGATCACGACCACGCGCAGGCCGCGCTCGAGCGGCTCTCGGGCTCGCTCGTCTTCCACACCGTGGCCATCCGGCCCGGAAAGCCGGTGCTCTTCGGCACCGCCTCGGGAGGGCGGCTGGTCTTCGGCCTGCCCGGGAATCCGGCGGCGGCCACGCTGGGCTTCGAGCTCTTCGTGCGCCTTGCCATCCGGGTGCTGGCCGGCGACCCGCGGCCCGCCCGTCCGCAGGCGCGCGCCCGGCTGCGCGGAACGCTCGCGCGCATCAAGGGGCTGACTTACTTCCCGCGCGGGCGGGTGACGGCGGAAGGCTCGCTGCTCGTCTTCGCGCCCGGCCCGCAGCAGAGCAGCATGCAGATCGCTTCGTGGGCCAACACAAACGCAGTGGCGGTGGTGCCGCCGGGCGAGGGCCGCCTCGACGACGGCACCGAGGTTGACGTCCTCCTCGTCGCCCCGCTCGACTAGAACAGCAGCCGGACGCCGAAGTGCTTCAGCGGCGGGCTTTGCGGCTGGCGCGCGCCGGTGCGGCCTTCTTCAGCCCGCGCTTGGGCGCCACCGCGGCATAGCTCTCGTCGATCCACTGCCGCAAGAGCTCCGCCGGCACGTCGTCCTTCTTCCCGAAACTCGCCGAGACCCAGCCGCTCTTGCCGAGGCCGTACCCGGTGGGTGTGGCAAACGAGAACATGGTCACGGCCGCCTCGCTCGACTGCGGCAGCTTGCACGACATCCCGAAGGTGCCCTCGTCGTTGCTGACGCCCATGAAGACGAAGACCTTCCTGCCGACGTTGTAGACCGTCTCGCCCCAGGGATGATCCTCCCAGGCACCGGGGAAGGCGCGGGCGTGCTTCTGCAGCGCCTTGAACGCGTCGCGCGGCTTCATCGTTCAGTCCCGCTCGTCGAGCCAGGCCATCTGGATGGCCTCGAGGATCTTCTCGTTGGACTTGTTCGGGTCGTCGTCGAAGCCGGGCAACTCGCGCACCCACTGGTGCAGGTCGGTGAAGCGCACGCCGAGCGGATCCGTGTCCGGAAACTTGTCGTGCAGCGCGAGGCCGATCTCCACCGTGTCCGTCCAGGTCAGCTTGCGGGGCATGTCATTTCTTCGGAGGCCACTTGCCGGCCGCCTCCGCCTCCTTGCGCTCTTTGGGATGCTCGTCGTACCAGGTGTTCTCGGACTCTTCGGTGATCTGGTAGACGAGGTCTTTCCCGGCCACCCGCGCCTGGCAGCCGAGCCGCGAGTAGGGCTTCACGTCGTAGGCGCGGTCGAGGTAGTCGGACTCGCCGTCCTCCATGTCGTTGAGCGACTCGAAGCCCTTCTTCACCCAGCAGTGGCAGGTGGAGCAGGCGAGCACGCCGCCGCAGGCCGAGCCGTGGTGCGCGCCCAGCTTCAGCGAAGCCTCCAGCAGCGAGAGCCCTTCTGGCACCTCACCCTCGGCCTCCTTCTCGCCGCGCGGATTGTAGATGGTGAGCTTCGGCAATTACTTCTCCGCCGGATGCTGCGCGTTGCGCGCTTCGCCCGTCGCCGGCGAATCCGGCTCCTCCCGAATCGCCGAGTACGCCTTCTGCGCGTGGGCCGAGATCTCGCCCTGATCGAACTCGCCGACCGAATGTCCCTTGAGCGCCCGCTCGATGCCGCGGTCCATCACGCGCTTCGCGAACTCGGCGCTCACCTTGTCGAGCCGCTCGATCTGCTGGTGGATGAGGTGGTGGTCGGTGCCCGCCGTCGCCGCCCGCACCGCGCCCGCGGCGGCGTCGATCTGCACGCGCTCCTCGCCGGAGAGCAGGTCGCCGTTGGCCTGGATCTGATGTTCCACCGCCTTGAGGATGCGCTGCGCCTCGACGCGGTTGTCGATGAGCATCCGCGCCTGGACGTCGGACTCGGCGTGCTCGATGGAGGCGAGCAGCATCCGCTCGATCTCCTCGTCGGTGAGCCCGTGCGACGGCTTCACCGTGATCGCTTGCGACACGCCCGTCAGCTGCTCGCGCGCCGTCACCGAGAGGATTCCGTCGGCGTCCACCTGGAAGGTGACCGCCACGCGCGCGAGGCCGGCGGGCAGCGGCGGAATTCCGCCCAGCGTAAAGCGCGCCAGCGAGCGGCAGTCCTGCACCAGCTCGCGCTCGCCCTGCAGGACGTGGATGTCCATGCCGGTCTGGCCGTCCGCAAACGTGGTGAACTCCTGCGTGGCGTTGGCGGGGATGGTGGTGTTGCGCAGGATCAGCTTCTCCACCAGGCCGCCCATGGTCTCGAGGCCCAGCGACAAGGGCGCCACATCGAGGAGGAGCACGTCGTGCTGGGGCGTCTCGGCGGTCAGCAGATTGGCCTGCACCGCGGCGCCCAGCGCCACAACCTTGTCGGGGTCGATATTGGCCAGCGGCAGCGTCTGGAAAAACTCACCGACGGCCTTACGTACATGCGGCATGCGCGTGGCGCCCCCGACCAGCACCACGCCGTCGACATCGTCGACCGCCAGCTTTGCGTCGCGCAAGGCCTTGCGCGAGGCGGAAATGGTCT
>JANXXR010000511.1 GCA_025350525.1 Deltaproteobacteria bacterium | reverse complement strand
GTCCTCAAGCCAGCGCGCACGCGGGCGCTTAGCTCCACTCTCATCCCCGATGCCATGGGCATCACCCGGTTCTGACCCGACGGGCGCGGCTCTTCCCGAACTGGCGTCTTGCACAATGCACGAGGTGTCCTGAGGCAGGCGAGCGACCAGGCGCATGCCCGGGGATGCCTCGGCGCACTCCCGGATCCAGCTTTGCTGAATGAGGCTATTGAAACGCGGAGCATTGATAGCGGCTGCATTGGTGCTGGTCGTCATCGGCGCGGTGTGGATGAACCTCGCGCACATCGTCAAGACGCAGGTGGAGAAGGAATCGACCCGATCCCTCCACCTCACGACGACGCTGGGCGGCGCCAGCCTCTCGCTGTTCGGCGGAAAGCTTGGACTGCACGGGCTCGCCATCGCCTCGCCGCGCGGCTTCTCCGCGCCCGGGATGCTCGAGGTCGGCGGCATTGACGTCGCGGTCCATTACGGTGAGCTGCGCAAAGACCCCATCCACGTCGAGGCGCTGAAGATCGACAGGCCGAAGCTCGTCATCGAGCAGTCTGGCGGCGCGCTCAACTTCCGCAGGGCGGCAGAGGTCCTGCCGGCGGGCGACCCGAACCAGCCGCCGATGAAGCTGGTGATCGACACCTTAGAACTCCGCGAGGCGCAGGTGGTGGTCCGGCCCGGCCTGCCGGGAGTCCAGCAGGAAATCGTGGTTCAGGTTCCGTCGCTGTCGATGAGGAACGTCGGCCAGGGCAAGGGCGCGAACAACGGCGCCGCGATTCGCGAAGTGGCGCTGCGGGTGATGAGCGCGCTCGCGGAGAAAGCCGCGGAGTCGGACCAGGTGCCCGCGGAGCTCAAGGCGCTGCTGCATCTGAACGCCGCGCAGCTCGCGGGCGAGCTGGGGAAGAAGTTGATCGCGGATCCCGCTGCCTTGGCCAAGGATCCCGTGCAGGCGTTGCAGGGGATGCTCCCTTCAGGCCGTCCGGATTCGAAGCACTAGCCCGACGGCCGGGTGACGCTGCGAAACACGATTGCAACGACAGGTTCAGGTCAATGTGGATATGTATGAACGACCATGACACCTCTCCGTCTGCTTGTTGCCAGCTCGCTCGCACTGCTCGCCTGCGCAGAGCCGCTCTCGGTCGCCCGGGCGGTGGCGCGCATCGGCGAGCCGCTGGCGTCGTCGCAGAAGCCCGCCAGCGCGGAGTCCGCCGCTGCTCCCGCGACCGCGAAGCCGTTCCTCGAGGAGAGCCCGCTTCCGTTCCACTACCCGCCGTTCGACAAGATCCACGACTCCGACTACCTGCCCGCCTTCGAGGCCGGCATGGCCGAGCACCTCAAGGAAGTGCAAGCCATCGCGCACGATCCCGCCGCGCCGACTTTCGAGAACACCTTCGTCGCGCTGGAGAAGGCCGGCCGCGTCTTGCACCGCGTGGGCACCGTGTTCAGCGCGCTGAGCGCCGCCAACACCGACCCGGAGATGCAGAAGCTCGAGGCGCAGATGGCGCCCCGGCTGGCTGCGCACCGCGACGCGATCCTCCTCGATCCGGCCCTCTTCGCGCGGGTCGACGGCCTCTACCAGAAGCGCGCCCAGCTCGGCCTCGACCCGGAGTCCAGGCAGCTCGTCGAGCGCTACCAGATCCAGTTTGTGCGCGCCGGCGCGAAGCTGCCTGCGGCGGACCAGGAACAGCTCAAGAAGATCAACCAGGAGCTGTCGTCCTTGACGACGAAGTTCCGTCAGAACACGCTCAAGGCGACCAAGGAGAGCGCGATCGTCGTCGAGGACGTGAAGGAGCTGGACGGCCTCTCGCAGCAGCAGATCGGCGCCGCGGCGGAGGCCGCCAAAGCCCGCAAGCTCGAGGGGAAGTACCTCCTGGTGCTGCAGAATACGACTGCGCAACCGGCGCTGCGGGATCTGAAGAGCCGCGCCCTCCGTGAGCGCCTCTTCAGGGCTTCGGTTTCTCGCAGCATCGGTGGCGACGCGGACAACACCAGCGTGGTCTCGCGGATCCTTTCGCTGCGCGCCGAGAAGGCGGCGCTCTTCGGTAAGCAGAACTGGGCGGCCTACACGCTCGAGGAGGAGACCGCGGGCACGCCGGAGGCGGTGAATCAGATGTTGGGCCAGCTTGCGCCGGCGGCGGAGACCAAGGCGAAGAAGGACGCTGCCGATCTGCAAGTCATCGTCGATGCCGAAGCGAAGGCGACGAAGACGGAGGGCTTTCAGCTGGCGCCGTGGGATTGGGCCTTCTACGCGCAGAAGCTCCGCCGCCAGCGCTACGACTTCGACGAGGCCGCCGTGAAGCCGTACTTCGAGCTGAACCGGGTGCTGAAGGACGGCATCTTTTACGCGGCCAACCAGCTTTACGGAATCAGCTTCAAGGAGCGGCACGACCTGCCCGTGTACCAGCCGGACGTGCGCGTGTTCGACGTGATCGATGCGGATGGCTCGCAGCTCGGCCTCTTCATCGGCGACTACTACAAGCGCGACAACAAGCAGGGCGGCGCGTGGATGAACAGCTACGTGCCGCAGTCGGGCCTGCTCGGCGAAAAGCCGGTGGCGGCCAACCACCTCAACATCCCCAAGCCGGCCGACGGCCAGCCGACGCTGCTCACCTTCGACGAGGTGACCACGCTCTTCCACGAGTTCGGCCACGCGCTGCACGGCCTCTTCAACAAGGCGAAGTATCCGCTCCTCTCGGGCAGCGCGCCGCGCGACTGGGTCGAGTTCCCCTCGCAGTTCAATGAGAGGTGGGCGCGCGAACCGAAGGTCCTCGCGAACTTCGCCAGGCATTACCAGACCGGCGAGGCGATGCCGAAGGCGCTCCTCGATAAAGTAAAGAGCGCGGAGAACTTCGAGTCGGGGTTCAAGACTACCGAATACCTCGAGGCCGCGATGCTCGACCAGTCGTGGCACCAGCTCCCGGCGAGCCAGATCCCGCGGGACGGCGGCAAGGTGGCTGCCTTCGACGAGCTGGCGCTGCAGAAGGCCGGCGTGTTCTTTTCACCGGTGCCGCCGCGCTACCACACCGCGTACTTCTCGCACATCTTCTCCAGCGGCTACTCTGCCGCGTACTACGCGTACATCTGGAGCGAGGTGCTCGCGCGCGACAGCGGTCAGTGGTTCGACCAGCACGGGGGCATGACGCGGGCGAACGGAGACGCGTTCCGCGACCAGATCCTCTCGCGCGGGCGTACCCAGGAGCCGGCGGTGCTCTTCGAGAAGTTCTACGGCGGGCCACCGCAGATCGCGCCGCTGCTCGAGTACCGAGGGCTCTCCACTTCGCGCTAGGCGACCAGAGCGGCGTGCTCAGCCCGTCACGACTCCTGCGGGCAGACGGAAGGTGACGGTGCTGCCCACCCCAAGCTCGCTGCTCAAGGAGATGTGGCCTCCATGCGCCTCGATCAGGTGCTTGCTGAGGGCGAGGCCGAGGCCGGTGCCCTCGGGCCGGCTGCCGTCCTGCTGAACCTGCTCGAATTCGCCGAACAGCCGCGGAAGCGCTTCGGGCGGCACGCCCACTCCCGTGTCTGCGACCTCGACCTCGACCCAAGGCACCACGGAGCGCGCGCGCACCTTGACCAGGCCGCCTTTGGGCGTGAACTTCACGGCGTTGGAGAGCAAATTGTAGAGGACCTGCCGCAGGCGCAGAGGATCGGCGCTCAGCTCGGGCAGGTCGTCGGGCAGGTCGTAGGTGACTTCGACGCCAGCGCGCTCGGACAGCGTCTGGATGCCGGGCCGCACGTCCTCGACGCAGCGGGTGAGCGACGTCTTTTCGAGCTGGATGGTCATTCGCCCCGCCTCGGTCTTGGCCAGGTCGAGCAGATCGCCGATCAGCGCGAGCAGGTGCCTGCCCGACTTGATGACGTGGCCCAGGTATTCCTTCTGCTCCGAGCTCAAGGGTCCGGGCAGCTCCTCCTCGAGCAGCTCGCTGAACCCGAGGATGGCGTTGAGCGGCGTCCGCAGCTCGTGGCTCATGTTGGCGAGGAACTGGCTCTTGGCGCGGCTCGCCTCCTTGGCCGCGGCCGCCGCCTCCTCCATCGCGCCCAACATTCCCTGGACCTGTCGGGCGAGCGCGACCGCAAGCACGATCAGCAAGAGCGCGAAGCCTGCGGTCAGGGCCAGGGTGCGGCGCCAGCGCGAGGTGTTCGCCGCATGCTGCTCCCACTGGTTGCGCTGGACCTCGCCCCAGAGGATCGCCACGGCGCTGTCGATGTCGTCGCTGGGAGCCCCATCCATCCCCCGGACCAGCGCGTCCGCAGTTTCCAGGTCGCGCCCGTTTTCACGCGCGTAGACCTCCAGCGCCTCCCGGTAACGGTGTCCGAGCGCTTCGTGGTCGACGAGAAAGCGATCGATGTAGTCGCGGACCGGAGCCACGGTCAGCTCGCCGGAGAGCGCGGTCCCCATGGCCCGCACCTCGGCTTCGCGCTGCATGAACTCCTCGGTGTACCTGTTTCGATCGGCCGGGCGCGCTCCATGGAGCAGGATGTCCTTCCAGGCCTGGACCTGAACCTTGAAGGCGACCTGCATCTCGCGGGCTTGCTCCTGCTGGCCGACCAGGCCGGAGATGAGTCCGTCGTAAGCACGGGTCGTCGTTTCCAGCTGCCCGAGGAGCGTGAAGACGATGGTGAAGCTGATCAGCGCGGCTACGCCGACGATGCCATAGATGGTTCGCGCGACCTGCTTCCGATCGACCGTGCCCATGCGCTGCCCCCCGATTTCCAGCAAGGGGAAGTCTACCGTCGAACCTCAGGTCGGCCTAAGGATGAACCTATGAAAAAATCGGACGCGGTCCCAGGTCGGCCGGCATCCAGGCTCATCTCGGAGAGAATCGCCGAGCTCGGGGACTGGCGCGGTGAAACCCTCGCCCGGATGCGCAAGCTCATCCAGCAGGCGGACCCGGAGGTCGTCGAGGAGTGGAAGTGGATGGGCACTCCGGTCTGGTCGCACGACGGCATCATCTGCACCGGCGAGTCTTACCAGAAGGTCGTCAAGCTGACCTTCGCCAAAAGCGCGTCCCTCGAGGATCCAGCTCGGCTCTTCAACTCGAGCCTCAGAGAAAGGTGCGCCGCGCCATCGACCTCCACCAAGGAGAAGAAGTCTCCGGGGCCGCCTTCAAGGCTCTGGTTCGCCAGGTGGTCGCGCTCAACCGTTCCGGCAAGTCGAAGCGAGCGAAGAAAGCGAAGCCCTGAGGGATGCGCTATTGCTTCGTCGCGCTGAAGCTCGCCGTCGTTCCCGAGGTCGGATAGGCGTTGCCGACGCCGTCTTTGAGCGTCTCGTGGACCGTCGCCGAGCCGGTGATGGTCGTGCCGCTGCGCGATCCGCTGAAGGTCATGGTGAAGTTCCCGCCCGTGCTGGCGAGACTCGACGTCAGCGCCGCGTCGCTGCCGCTGAGTGTGCCGGCGCCGCTGGTGTCGAAGGGCAGCGCCGTGCAGGTGGTGGCCGGCGGCGAGAGCGTGTTGACGATCCCGATGTGCGCGGTGGTGCTCGAGGTGCCG
>JANXXR010000509.1 GCA_025350525.1 Deltaproteobacteria bacterium | reverse complement strand
GGGCATTGACACCCAGGTCGACGGCGTGATGATGGACACCTTCGAGAATTTGACCAGCGCCATTACCGACGTTCATGTGCAGTGCTTCGGGACCGACAACATCATCGTCATCAACCCGCAGTTCGCCGCGGTGCCTGCAGTGCTGCAGCTGCAGTAAGTCGATCACCGGCCCAGGCGGCGCACGAACGAGTGCGCCGTCTGGCTTCATCCGCCCTTCCGGAGTAGCTGCCGCGCGATGGCGCGGAGCGCGTCGTAGAGATTATGGCCTCCGTCATTGGTAGCGTTCAACGCCTACCGACTTCGCCAACACATCGCAAGCACAGAGACTCCCAATAATACAGCAGCAGACCCGGCACACTTAATGCTGTGCAGAGTAGTTCGAGAAGAGAGTATGCGAGGAGCTCGGGCGGCTCCAATCAGCTTAATCCCGCGGGTTCGAATTGCCTCTGGCTTCGATAGGGCCACCAAGCCAAAAAAGCCAATCGCGAGGCCAAACAGAATCGGCGGCAGCAGCCTGTTCATGGATAGTCCAAACCATTGGAGCTCATATTGCCGGTCCTTGCATGCATCACAAAACGCGACGGCCTCTAAGCGCAATCAGTATTCTGCAGTTCTGCGTCAAGTGCTGCCCTCAGTTCATCCGGCGACGGCGTGAGTCCCTTGCTCGACGGCGTGAAGAACACCCCTGGAAGCACGGCGCCCTTTTTCAGTTTAGGCAGCAGCACGTCTTTGAATTCGCTCAAAGTGATTGAGCGCGGGGCATAGCCCTTCCATTCGTTTTCAGCGCAAAGCTGCGCATACTCTTCCGCAGGCCACAACGGGAAGACAGTCGTTCCGTCATCACTGGCCGCGAGAGCCCATCCCTCTTGATATAGGCTCCATACCTCCTGCCGGTCGGCAATCACCTTGATGAAGTGCTCGAAGCGTTTGATGCCCGGCAACGCCAGCACCGCTTCCACCTGCTTCGGATTGATCTTCAATCTCCCCCGCACCAGGAGTTTTCCGGGACGCCCTCGCAGGGCTCTTCCATGCCGCGCTCGCGCGGGATGGGCAGCAGCGTCACGGTGGTCTGGGTCGGGTATTGATTGGACGTCGTGCAGGCTCCGGAACCCGGGCCAAAGGTGTCGCAGAGGAGTTGGAGGAAGAGCGAAGACTCCTGGGCCAGGTCGCCCACCCACGGGCCGCTGCAGGAGCCCAGCACATCCTCGATATGGCGCGGAGCGCTGGTGAGCTTGCCTGTCCCCAACTCATTGTTGTCCCGGAAGCAGTTGCGGACCGGATAGTCGAGGGCCGCGTTGGCGAGGTCGCCGTTGGTCTCATTGCCGAAGAAGCCGTTGCCGGAGAACCAGTTCCTGAAAACCTTGTTGCCGAACGAGTGGAAGTAGCAGGGGATCACCGGCGCGAGGATCTGGTCGTAGGGAGGAGGCGGAGTGAAGAAGGCGACGCCGCCGTCGCAGGCCGGCATGGAAGAGTCGGGATAGTCGTTGAGGAGGACGCCCCAGGCGCCATTGTGCGTGATTAGATTTTCCCTCACGGTATCGTTGCGTCCGCCGGAGATGATGAGGCCGGTGCCGATCGGAACGGTGCCGGCGAGCCCCGCGCCGGGCGTGTTGGGCGAATTGTTGTCGTGGATGTAGTTGTGCTGGAAGAGCGTGCAGGAACGCCCGGGCTCGTTCGGGCAGGCGCCGTCCTGGGGCGAAGGCCGGTCGTCGTTGGCCAGCGTGGTCGAGGCGATTCCGACCCGGTTGTGATCCCATTCCGAGCGCTCGAGCACCAGGTGGCCCCCGGCGTTGCTGCCGGAGAATCCCTGCGCACTGTTCTGGGCGTGCACCTCGCGCAGCACCGAATTGCAGTCGGGGCAGGCGCCCACGTAATACGACGAGTCGGACATGTTGCTCGCGTACGACCGCTCGATCAGCCCCGGTCCGCGGGCGTTGCTGGCAAAGATGCCGTACGAGGCGGAGTGCGCGTCGGAATAGAAGGTGGTGCTCGCGGTCAGGTAGGCGCCGCGGTAGCTGCCCATTCCGATCTGGCCGCTGCCGTCGCCGCCGTTCCACCAGACCTGATTTCCTCCGCCTCCCGTGCCGTTGAGGAAATTGCAGACGGTCAGGTTCTCGATGGTCACTCCGTCGACTTTGGACACCACGATGCCGTTCCTTCCGGCGCCGCCCGGTCCCACCAATTGCGCCGCGGGATCGGGACTGCAGGTTCCGGAGGAGCCGGCCCGGGTGCCGTCGACGACGACGCCGTTCCGGTCAAGCCCGCGCAGGTGAAGTCGCGGCTTGACGATCGAAACGCCGGCGGAGTCAGAGCCGGTCTCGTGATAGGTGCCGGGGGCGATCAGGATCCAGTCGCCGGACGCCGCGGCGTTGACCGCTGACTGGATGGTGGCGAAGGCTCCCTTGCGGCCGTGCCAGGTGCCGACCTGGAGAACCCTGGCGTGGGCATCTTCGCTCCCCTGCGCGGAGATGCTTCCCGGCCGCGCGCCCGACTCGAGCGGCGCGCGGTCTCCCTGGCCACACGACAGACAGAGCGACGCGAGAATGAATCCGATCGATCGTCCGGCCATGACGGCTCTCCTGGGCGGGGCGAGGATTCCCCGGCGATCGCGCTAGTACTCCGATCGCCAGGTGCAGCGCAAGCCGAGAGGCTCGATGACGACACCGTGACCCGGCAGTTTCAGAAGACCACCGGTTTGGCGCCGGCCGGCAGCGGGCTCAGGTACGGCTTTCCTTGAGTCGCCTTGACGAACTCCGCCCTGGCAGCTGCGACGGCGGCGGGATCGCCCAGCAGATCGACCGTCGATGCTCCCAGCACCTTGGCGGCGACCAGCATCCCCTTATTGCCCAGCGGATGCGCCGAGCAGCTGGTGGTGGCCCAGTGGTGCGCGGCCGTCCCGAGCGCGCGGGTGGCGACGTTCAGCTCCGCGAGCGGCACCGCCGCGCTGACCTCGCCAATGTCGGAGGAGGCGGTGCTGCCGTGAGCCGGCCCGTACGGGATGATCTCCGAGGCGAGCCCCTTCTCCGGCATTTTCAAATCCTTTTGCAGCGCCTTGGCAAAGGCGGTGTCGCTCTCGTCCCACTTCGGCACGCCCACGCGCTCGAGCTCCTTCTGCAGGGTCTGGCCCACCACGTCGTTGTTGATGGGATTGCGTACCGAGCCGAGGACGGTGACCTTGGCGCGCGTCTCGGTGGCGAGCGCCGCCCCCTCCGCAGCCTTGCGCATCCGCGCCAGCGTCTCGTCGACGGTGGCGATGTCGAGGTCGCGGATCCACACCTGGACCTTGGAATAGTCGGGGATGATGTTCGCCACCGTCCCGCCGTTCTTGATCACCCGATGGATGCGCGCGGTGGGCAGGACATGCTCGCGCATGAGCGCCATCGCGTGCTCGAACACCTCCAGCGCGTCGAGCGCGCTGCGGCCCAGCCACGGGCTCGCCGCCGCGTGCGCGGTCTTCCCGAAGAACTCGACGTCGGAGACGGTCAGGGCCAGGCGCTTGCCCTTCTCGAGGTAGTTCTGATCGGAGGGATGCCAGGCGAGGATGACGTCGGTGCTCTTGAAGGCGCCGGCCCTGATCATGAAGGTCTTGCCGCTGAGGATCTCCTCGGCCGGCGAGCCGAAGATCTGGATGGTGCCGGGCAGCTTGCGCTCGAGGCGCGCCTGGTTCGCCGCCACGCCCGCCGCCACCGCCGCCGTTCCCAGCAGGTTGTGGCCGCAGCCGTGGCCGGGAGCGCCCTTCTCGAGCGGGTTCTGCGAGGCTTCGCCAGCCTTCTGCGAGAGCTCGGGGAGCGCGTCGTACTCGGCGAGGATGCCCACCACCGGCGAGCCGGAGCCGGCGGTGGCGATGAAGGCGGTCGGCAGCTCCCCCACGCCCCGCTGGACCTTGAAGCCTTCCTTCTCCAGCAGGTCGGCGAGCAACGCGGACGACCGCTTTTCCTGGAGCGACGTCTCGGCAAAGTCCCAGAGCTGCCGGGAGACCTGCTCCCAGCGAGGGCGTGTCCGATCGAGGAAGGCGTCGGTGGCAATGGCCTGGGCGAGGATGAGCGCGGTGAGCATCCGGAGAGCATAGCCCTTCTCTTGCCGATGGGAGCCCTCCACGCGAGAGGCGAGGTTCAATCGCGACATCGGCGTCGCGACTTCGCTGATTGGATTCAACGTGCATTCCTGATTCCCGCAGGGTGCCGCTGGCCCAAACACTGCAGGCCCGCGCAGCGTGAGCGTCCGGGATAAGGGATGGCAGGCGGCGGCCGCAGCCGTCCTGGTCATTGGCGCGGCCCTGGGTGCGGCGCCGCTTGCGGGGCACTCCGACCGTTGCGACCCCCATTTCTATACCGTGCTCGCGAGGCATATGGCGGAAGGCGCGGGCTGGCTGGAGCCAAGCTACTTGCCGATTGTCTTCGCCCGCTTCAGAGACCACTTGCCTTTCGGAGTGTGGCCCTTTGCTCTGGCAATGCGCCTGTTCGGAGAACAAGGTCTCGCTCCAGTTGCGTTGCTCTGCTCGATCGGAACGCTGGCGCTCATTCTTGTCTGCGGGCCGGGCATTTTCGGGCGCCCGGCCGCTGTCATCGGCGCCCTGATGCTCGCCTTCACCGAAACCTGGTTCCGCTATGCGGGAGCCCCGACGCTGGATTGCCTCTTGATGATACTGGCCACCGCGGCCACGCTTCCGCTCTGGCGACCCACGCCGGCGCCCGCTTCTCGCTGGGCCTGGTCCACGGTCCTGACCGCGCTGGCTGTGTTGGTCAAGGGTCCGTTTGGCGTCCTGCCTCTGGTCGCGACCACACTGGGTCGCGCCCTCGTTCTGCGCAGCCACCGCGATTTCTGGATCGGTGGGTTGTGTTCCGTTGCCGCCCTATTCCCCGCTGCCGCGTTTCTCGCTTTCGACACCTGGTTGGGAACCGCCACCTGGTGGCATGGCTACGTCATCGATCAACTGTATGCATCCGCCCTCGGGCTGCGCAGCGATGGAGAGCCCGGCCTGGTGCCGATTCGAACCCTGGCGGGGCGATTCTGGCCCGCATTGCCGCTCGCCCTATGGGGAATCGCCATCGGCCTGCGCGATACCGCGCGGCGGCGTCCGCATGCGACAGCGATCGTCGCCGTGCATACGGTGGCGACCATCGGGCTTCTCTGTCTTCCTTCGCGCAAGATCTGGCACCACGCTCTCGTGGTCTATCCCGCGCTCGCCGTCCTCGCGGGCACTGCGGCCGGGCCGCTGCTCGAGCAGCACCTGGCCTCGCCTCGACGAGCCCGCACGGCCCTGATCGCATTGGGCGTGATGGCAGTGATCCTGGCCTCGGCCTCCGCGGGCGGCGCAGGGGCATGGCTGACCTCCAGGGCCTGTATCGTGCCTGGTGCGCTGGCGGCGTCGATACCCTCCGATACCGACGTATTGGTCCTGTCCTCCTGGATTGACTGGAGGGCGCTGGCCGCTCTCGCCGCCGAGCACCGATTGATTCCCTGGCCGGTACTGTCGCTCGAGGGCGCCTCCCCGCTGGCCGGGTCAGGGCCGGCGACTCCCGACCACCGCGCGCAGGCAGCTCTGGTTCGCGACGACATCCCGGCGGGGCCTCATGCTGGCTGGCGACAGGGCAGGCGTGAGGGAGACTGGACGCTCTGGACGCGAGATCCATGAGTGCACGTCGCCGAGCCATTACCTTGTTCGCCTGGACCGGCGATCTCGAGAGGAAGGGAAACGACTTCCTGGCGATCATCGACGCCGATCCCGCGTCGTCCTCCTATGGGCGGCTGGTGACGACCTTGCCCACGGACCAGAAGACCGTGCGGATCCACCACACCGAATACGACGGAGCCCCGCGGAAAACGCTGAAGCGCGAGCGTCCGAAGATCCGGCCATCGGTCCGGACTCGTGCGAGGGAACGAAGCTGACGCTCCTGGGTGCGCAGGTTGCGTCTCGTTGATAACCGCGTAGGTTTGGAGGTTGGGGGCGCAATGCGATTGATGGCGGGGTTGGCGATCACTTTCGTGGCGATCGCATGCGGCCGCAAGCCAGGTAGCGGTGAGCTGCTCGGGGAGTTCCAGCAGCCGGTCGGCGCCATCGCCGCAGACGCGACGGCAATGTACGGGCTCGGCGCCGACCTCGAGCGGATGCCGCTTTCGGGCGGTCCCTCGGTCGTGCTGGCGTCGGGGCCCGGTGGATTCAGCCTGGTCGTCGCGGGCGACTCCCTGTTCTGGTACGGGGAGGTCGAGAAGACAATCCTGACTCTGACCAAGGCGGGCGGGACGTCGCGCGTCCTCGCTTCGTTGCAGCACGACCTGGGCCGCCTGCAGAGCGACGGGACGCACCTCTACTGGATTGCCAACGACTATCTCACGGCCACGGAGCCCTGGACCATCCGGTCCATGCCCCTCGGCGGAGGTCCGGTGACCGAGCTGCTCAGCGTCACCGGTGTCGCCATCTCGGAGATGGTCCTCGACGACTCGCGGATCTACTTCCTCACCGAGTACCGGGGCGGGACGGTGCCGCAGACGGGTCCGTACGGAATCCAAGCGATGCCCAAGGACGGTTCGAGGCCCCCGGTCATGCTGCTCCCGAGCGAAGGGGCCTTCATCGGGGGGTTGATGCGCGTGGGGACCGGTCTGTTCTGGGCGGAGGGCACGATCGCAACGCCGAAGATCCGCAGGATGGAGTTGGGCACCGGCGAGATCACCACCTTCGTGCAACTCCCCCTCGCCGGGTCGACCACCCTCGCCATCGACTTGGCCGGCGCCTTCGGCTTCGTCCACGACTGCGGCAACAGGGACACCGGCTGCTGGACCTGGCTGCGGAGTCTGCCGGACGGGAAGGATCGCGCGTTTGTCGACGGCTTCGAATCCGCCGCGGCCCTCGACGCGCGCTACGTGTACTGGGTGGTCGGAAACGGCCGCGAGCTCCGCCGCGTTCCCCGTTGACCATGAGCAGAGGCGCAGGGATCGAGCAGCAGTCGGCGATGGGCCCATTTTTGTTGGAGCAGAAGCCCGCAATGCGGATCGCTCCTCGAAGCGGCGCCATTCGTTGTAGCCTCTAGATAACAATGCTCACCGAGGCGACTTCGTCTCGAAATGTGTGATTCACTAAAGTTGTGACGTATTTCTTGACGTCAGCAATCGGTTTTATCGGAGGGACCACGAATTGCACGGTGACATCCAAGTCCATTCACCGATCAGGAGGAAGCGTCGCCCTCGTCGCGCTACCAAACGGCCCACTGCTCCGTCTTCCCATCGCTGAAGATCACCGCCTCGGCTGCCCGGTATGCCTCTTGTTTCAAGGATACGACAAGCGATGCGTGATCCCTGAAGTCGATCTGAAGGCGGTCACCCGGCCGTACGTAGGCGCAAGCAACGCGCTTCGTGATGAGATCGCAGAGTCGGTCGCGGTAGCCTGGAGCACCGAAATCAAAACTCACGTTGCCGGCAACAACGACGGGACGAGTGATTGCCGTAATCATCGGGCCATCAAAGTGAAGCTGCACGTAGTCTTGAACGAAGGTAACGGCGCTGAGCTGTTCACCTTCGATGGCGATCAGCTCCACGTGGTCACCTCGCTGCTCGATCGCTTGCGTCATAGGTCGGACCGTCACTTCAAGAGAATGTGCCACAAGGGGGCCGAAAGAGCAGTTGTGCGACCAGGGCGAGACCGTACCCGGGGAGGCCGGGTGAAATTGCGCGCGCCCCCACGCGTACGGTGCGGGGGGGGGTGCTCCTTGAAGACGCTGATCCTCGCCACCTGTTTGCTTGCGCTGCCGGCTGCTGGCGAGAGCCTCGATACCTTGAGCGCCTTCGAGACGGTGAAGGTGGCGGACGGGGTGCACGCGTTCATCGCGCGCCAGACCCAATCGCCGCTGGTGAGCGGCAACTCGGCAGCGATCGTCGGCGACGACGGCGTCCTCGTGGTCGACACCGGACACTTCCCATCGGGGACGCGGCGGATGATCGCGGCCATCCGCAAGCTCACGCCGCAGCCGGTCCGCTGGGTCGTCAATACGCACTGGCACCCGGATCACGTCACCGGGAACAGCGTTTACCAGGATGCCTTTCCGCTGGTCACCATCCTCAGCACGCAGGCCACGCGCGAGGCGTTCGAGAGCGAGCTTCCCAAGTACGAGGTGGCCCCGATGAAGGCGCAGCTTCCGCTCTTGCGCGAGGCCTTGCGCACGGGGAAGACGCCGCGCGGCAAGACCGTCACCGACGCGCAGCGCGTCTCGTTCAAGCAGATGCTCGAGGAGTCCGACTCGGCGCTGCCGGACATGGAGACCGCGCGGCACCTCGCACCTTCGCTGACCTTCGAGAAGGAGCTGCGCATCCCCCTCGGCAAGCGCGAGGTGCGCGTGCTCTTTCTCGGCCGAGGCAACACGGCGGGCGACGCCGTGGTCTACCTGCCGGACACGAAGACCCTGGTGACGGGCGACCTGGTCGTCTACCCGGTGCCGTACGCGTTCGGCTCGTTCTTCGGGGAGTGGGTGGAGACAATCAAGGCCATGCTCGCGCTGGAGGTTACCGCCATCGTGCCCGGCCATGGACCGGTGCTGCACGACAAGACGTATCCCCAGCTCGTCAGCCGGCTCCTCTCATCGATGGTGACGCAGGCGAAGGCGTCGGTGGCGCGCGGCGAGACCATCGAGCAGGCGCGCGTGAAGCTGGACATCGCGGCGCTGCGGGCCGAGGTGACCAGGGGGGAGGTAGAGCTTGGCAAGCAGCTGGACCAGTTCGTGCTGGACCCCGGCTTTCCGCGTGCGTACCGCGAGGCGAAGGAAGGGCCGCTCAAGGACGAGAACTAGCGCCTTGGCTTCCCAGCCAGTTCCCCTGGTATCGTGGAGAAATTAGAGGTCGTCATACGGGCCGCTCGCCGCGGCGACCACGCGATCGAGACCTTCCGACCCGGAGCAGACCATGGGTAGATTCATCGTCGCCGCAGTCCTTCTCTCCGCATGCGCCACGGCAAAGAGCGCGCCCGCGAAGCAGCGCGTGGAAGGACCGGTCAAGTCGATCGGCTACGCCGAGGCGATCCAGGTCGGCGACACCATCTATTTGAGCGGCGCCATCGCGCGCGGCGAGACGATGGAGGAGCAGGTCCGCGGCATCTTCGCCTACTACGTCGCCATGCTGGCCAGATTTGGCGCCACGCTGGACGACGTGGTGAAGGAGACGGCGTACACGACCGACATCGAGGCGCTCAAGAGCGCCAACCCCGTGCGCCTGGCGGCCTACGGCGCGCACCTGCCGGCGGCGACGTGGGTGCAGATCACCCGGCTGTACAGCGAGAAGGCGAAGGTGGAGATCGAAATGACAGCGGTCATCGGGTCGCACTAGCCATGCGGACGCTGGCGGCGATGGGGCTACTGGCGTTGGCGTCGTGCAGCCACGCGGCGGTGAGGCCCGACGGCGCTTCGGCGCCGGTGGAGGCGCTCTTGCGCGAGTTCCTCTCGAAGGTCGACAGCCCGGAGATGCACGCGCGCTTCTGGGCGGACGACCTGGTGTACGTCAGCGCCACGGGGAAGGTGCGGACGAAGCGGGAGATCGTGAAGAGCGTCACCGAGGAGAAGGCCCCGGCCGGGGCGGCCGGGACGTTCGACGCCGAGGACGTGAAGGTGCGGCAGATCGGCGAGGTCATGGTGCTCAACTTCCGGCTGGTGGCGCGAGCAGCCGACGGCAAGGCGGCGCATTACCGGAACTCGGGCGTGTTCGTCGAGCGGGATGGCCGGTGGCAGGCGGTCAGCTGGCAGGCGACGAAGGAGCCGGAGGCCGAAGCGAAGTGAAGGTCGGTCCTCAGGCGGGGCCCCACCATTTGGGATATGGGCTACCGCTGCGTGACCGGAGCGATCGGCGCGTCGGCAGGCGCCATGGGCGCAATCGCCTGGAAGCCCGAAGGCGAATTGAACGGCACCTGGTACAAAAGGATGCCCTGCAGCGTCTGGCCCTCGGCTATGGCGCTCGTCGCCTGCACTTCGGCCAGGTGGAAGCCGGCGGTGCACCGGCAGTCGGTGGAGAGGATGAAGTCCTTGAAGAAGGACTCGTCGATCAGGACTTCCTTCGGGCTGGGGCTGCCGACGCCCGCCGGCTGCACGCTGCTGGAAGCGCAAGCGCTGGCGGCCGGCGCGCCTTCGGCCGAGGCGATCATTCCGAACCCCAGCTGGTACGAGCAGGAGGTCACGCTGGCCGCGTACTCGGCCGGTGTGAAGTCGTAGAGGACGAGCTTGTCGGCGAGCGCGACCGAGACCCGCTGGAACCAGGAGGCGGGCGACAGCGCCGATCGCTGGACGTCGGCAAGAGTGAGTACAGCTAGCCCGGCGTCCGGGACTCCGCCGGCAGTGCGGCCGGCGCGCTCGAGCCCAGCAGCTTGAGCTTCGGCTCCCGCTCCAGCGCATCGAGCAGCGCCCGGGTGACCAGGTCGTCGATGGCCGACCCGCGCTCCAGCGGCACCGGAAAGCGGATCGACATCTCCAGCGCCTGGTCGGTGAGCCGCAGCTGGCTGTTGGGCCGCGGCTCCTTCACCTCGATGGAGAGGTTCTGGGTCATCTCTGCGTGCTGCTGCGTGATGCTGTCGCGGTAGCCGGCGTAGACCTTCTCGAGCGCGTCCATCAGCCGCTTCTCGGCGGCGCGGTAGTCGGTGTCCCGCGAGAGCGTCAGCGAGATCTGGTGCCAGGCGAAGTTGGAGCCGGGCAGCTGCTTGAAGAAGCTGGCCGAGGGCTGGAAGAGCACCGAGTTGGAGAAGACCACCACCCGCCCGGTGGGCAGCCCGTCGGAGCGCAGCTCCATGAGGTGCAAGCGGACCAGGCCGATGTCGAGGACGTCGCCGGTGACGTTGGTGATCTGGACGCGGTCGCCGACGCGGATGCCGAACTTGCCGATGAGGAAGAAGTACGCGGCCACCGAGAGGATGACGTTCTGCAGGGCCACCGCGAGGCCCGCGGTGATGAAGCCCGCGAAGGTGGCCAGCGAGCCCAGCTCGGTGACCAGCGAGAAGGCCACCATCAACCCGACCACGCTCGCCACCACCACCCGCCGCAGCACCAGCGACTGCTGCCGCCGGCGCAGGTCCTTGACGTAGCGGAAGGTGGCGCGCCTCCAGAACTCGGAGGCGGCGAGGAGCGCGGCAATGGCGGTGGCGAGCAGGCCCAGGTGCACGAGCAGCATGCGCAGCTCGACGCCGCTCTGCGCCTCGATGGTGGCCAGCCACTCCTTCAGGTCCGCCCCGCTGGTCTCGACCAGCACCGCCTGCTTCTCCAGCGGGACGATGGCCGCCGACTGCGCCTTGTAGCGCGCGGTCAGCTGATCGATCTCGCGCCCCCGCTGCTGCAGCGTCGCGCCCGTGGAGCTGTCGGCCGCCTGCGCCAGCACGTCGCCCTGCTGCAGGGTCTGGGTGGTGTCGGCGAGGAGCGGCTCGCGCAGCTTGCCCAGCGCTGCCAGGAGCTGCGCGGTGAGCGCGATGCCGTCGCGCACCGTGCGCTTCTTGCGGGAGAGCATGATGAGATCGCTCGCGAGCGCGAGCACTCCGGTTGGCGCGGGCCTGCGCACTTCCGCTGCCGCCGCCGGAGCTGCCACGGGCGCGGAGGCTTTGCGGGCTTCGTCGGTCACCGCGGTCTCGGGCACCGAGCGCCGCAGCTCTTCGATCTGCGCCAGCAGGCCGCCTCCCGCCGCCGCCGCTCCCTGCCGCATGAACTCCGTGAAGGCCTGCACCGTGCCTTGCCGCGCCAAGGCCAGGTCGAGCTCGCTGCGGGTCTCGGCCAGCCGCTGCACGAGGTCGGTCTTCTGCGCCCCCTTGGCCTGGTCGAGCTCGCTCTGGAGCTGAACGATCTCGCCTTTCAGCTGCTGCACGCGACTCTCGGCATCGGCGGTCAGGCGAGCGATCGCCTGCGTGTTGGGCGACGAGCCGGCGGCCTTCTGCACGGCTGCCTGCTGCGGTTGGAGCGCGACCGAGGCCCGCGCGAACTCGAAGGCGAGCGAGACGGCCTCGCGCCCCAGCCGCCGCTGCTCAGCGACGGCCACCAGATCGGCAGGATCGCTGGCAGAGAGCGCCAGGGCGCCCTGCTGCCGGTACCAGCCCAGCGTCTGGTTGAGGAAGTTGAGCAGGGACTGATCGCGGCCCGCTTCGCGGGAGGCGGGCGGCGCGGCGAGCAGCAAGGCTGCGAGGACGGAGGCGAGCACGAGGGAAGGTAATCACCGCCTCTGGGAGGTGGGCGCCGTCCAGCAGTGTTGCGGCTTGGTGTGATGACTGCGCGACAGTGGCGGCGCGTGCTAGCGTCGCCGGCCCATGCGCGAATCGCTGCACCTCTTTTTCGTCGAAGCCCTGCGGGCGCTCTCGCGAAACCTGCTGCGCAGCTCGCTCGCGGCGCTGTCGATCACCATCGGCATCGCCGCCGTGGTGGCGGTGGTGGCCATCGGCCGGGCCGGCTCGCGCCGCGCC
>JANXXR010000504.1 GCA_025350525.1 Deltaproteobacteria bacterium | reverse complement strand
GCCGAGGCCGCGCAAGCTCCCGCGGCGGCCGACGGCAGCGCCGATTCCGTGCCGGTGCCGCAGCGCCGGCCCGATCCGGACCCGGCGGTTTCGGGCCGGGAAACACTGACGCTGGCGGCGGTGAGCCAATAAATTAGGCGGCATTCATCCTGCCGGCGATGATCTTCCTCTTGCTCCTCACCATCCAACTCACGCAGCTGCAGCAGGCGCGCATCATGGTCGAGTACGCGGCCTTCACCGCCGCGCGCACCGGCATCGTCATGAACGGCAACAACGGCGGCAGCAACGGCTTCGACGGCCCCATGCACGACGCCGCGGTGATCGCGGTGCTGCCGACCTTTGGCCGCACCGACTCGTGGACCCACCTCGCCGCCACCTGGGCGCGCTTCAAGGCCGACGAAGCGGTGCTCAAGCCGATGGGCCTCTCGCAGGTGCGCGTCTTCGTGCACAACCCGGTGGCCGCCGACTTCAGTGCCTTTGGCCAGCACCTCAACGGGCAGGAGATCGACTTCGACGACGTCCGCCCCGCCGCTGCCGAGGCGGCGCTGCTCTCGCTGCAAGTCCGCTACCTCTACGAGATGAAGGTGCCGTTCGCCAACAAGCTGATCCAGACCATCTGGCTCGCCTCGAAGGCCGGCGTGCTGCGCAACTGGCAGGGCTCCGACTGGACCTCCCCCAAGCTGGGCGGTCAGCGCGGCGCCGACGCCGTGGCCGTCTCCCGCGGGCTCGCCGCCGGCCGCGTGGTCCCCGACGGAACTCCCGAAGGCGTGCGGCTCGCGGGCCTGGTCGCTGCCGGAGCGGTGAACCGCTACTACCTGCCGGTCGAGGCGTTCTACACGCTGCGCATGCAGTCGAACCCCTACCTCAAGTGGGCGCACCCATGATGCTGGGCACGCTCCACGCGCTCAGGCGCAGCGAGGAAGGGCAGACGCTGGTGCTCGCCGCCATCTTCGGCCTGGTGCTGATGGTCTGCGTGCTCGGCACCGTCAACCTGGGGCGCGCCGTCTACGACAAGGTGCAGCTGCAGGCGGCGGCGGATTCGGCGGCGTACTCGCAGGCGGCGGTCGAGGCGCGGGTGATGAACTTCACCGCGTACACCAACCGCGCCATGGTGGTGCACTACGCCTCGATGATGGCGGCGACTTCGTACCTGAGCTACCTGCACTTCGAGTGGCCGCTGCTCAAGGCGGCGCTCGACGTGCTCAGCAAGCTGCCGTACATCGGGCCTGCGGCGGCGGCCGTCGAGCAGGTGGCCAAGGCGCTGGTGAAGTTCCTCGACTACGCGGTCCAGCTGCTCGGCTACTTCATCGCCGCGGCCAACATCGCGCTTTACGGCTTCCAGGAAGGCGCTTGGTGGGGGCTCTACTTCGGGCGGCTCTCGAAGTCGATGCCGCCCGAGGGGCACTCGGGGGATTCGGCGGCGCATCCGTACGTGCCCATCTGGCCCACGCTCTTGCCGGCGGCCAACATGGCGGTCTTCGCGCAGACGCGCGGCCATGCGCTGATGCCGATGAACAGCCTCGAGACGCTGAAGATCCTCCTCAACGACAAGTCCGACGTGGTGCAGGAGGCGCGGCTGCACATGCTGGAGGTGGCCAACTCGGCGCGGCAGCCGTGGGTGGCGTACGGCGACGGTCTCAGCCGGGCCTCGCTCTGGCCCTCGGCGCGCCACTGGAACTGGCCCCTCCTCGGCAAGCACCTCTGGCTCGGGGCCCGAGCGCGCACGGAGATGGGCGGCTTCGCGCCCAGGGGCGGCATCGGCGGGCTGCTCAACGCCACCGGGCAGGTCTGGAGCGGGCAGCAAGTGGCGCTGGGCTACGACTTCACCTTCATCAAGCACTGGCACGGCAGCGACAACTTCTTCACCTTCGTCGCCATGGACCAGGTGGCGCCCACGGTCGCGCCGCGGAAGAATTCCTACTTTGGCGGCTTCGCGCCGAGCAGCCTCGTCGGCAAGGCGCTCTACCTCTTCTTCCCGCCGCTCAAGGCGCTGAACAAGGCGGTGCAAGGCTACGCGCAGAAGACCAAGCCCAGCCCCGACTACCGCTTCCACTGGCTCTCTCCCTACGTCTATTTCTCGCCGCGGGCGAGCAACAGGGCCAGCCTCGCCTCGCTGGGAAACTTCGGCCAGCCCGACGTGCTCATCGGCCTCGCGCTCGAGGGCCGCGACTACAACCGCGAGGGCGGCGCCGCCACCCAGTACGGCCGGCGCTTCTCCTGGGGCGGCGGGGCCGCGGGCAAGGGCGCTACCGACTTCAGCTACACCAACGCCGACTGGCCCAAGGCGCCGGGCGTGCAGGTGCTGCACAAGGGCTTCAACGCCTTCTCCGCCGCGCAGGCCTACTACCACCGCCCCGGCGACTGGAAAGAGCAGCCCAACTTCTTCAACCCGCTCTGGGGCGCGCGGCTGATGCCCGTGACCGAGTCCAACGTCTGGGCCAAGCTGCCCTTCTCGAACCTGCCCCTCTTCAAGCAGTTCCTCCTCCACTGACATGGGCCACCCGCGCCAGAGCGAAGAGGGCAGCGCGATGGTGGAAGCCGCCATCATCTTCCCCTGCCTCGTGCTCATCCTCTACTGGTCGGCGGCGCTCACCGACGTGATGGTGCTGAAGCTCAAGGCGTCGGAGGCGGTGCGCTATGCGCTCTGGGAGAGCACCGTCTTCAAGCCGCCCGCGCAGATCAACTCCGAGGTGCAGGCCAAGTTCGTGGACCTGCGCTCGCCCCGCGACCTGAACCTCGCGTACACCAGCTTGCTCATGTACCCGCTCGCCTCGAACATGCAGTGGGCGGCGGCGGTGGACACCACCAGCAAGCGCGTCACCATCGGCGGCAACGCGCAGATCCCCACCGGCATCGGCGTGGTCGGGCAGTTCGTCGGCGCGGTGCTGGGCGGGCTCTCGCGAGCCGTCGATGCGGAGATGCGGCGCGAGAAGTTCAACACCTCGGGGGTCGCGCAGGCGCGGGTGACGCTGGTGCGCGCCACCCACGACGAGCAGGAGTCGCGCATCCTCAAAGGCGGCGACCTGCTCGGGCTCAAGGGCGGCAACGACCTCGACCACCCGAAGTCGATGACCAACCTGACCTTCCAGGCTCCGCTGCCGTCGCAGCGGCCGATGGAGCTGGTCTTCGACACCTGGAAGGCGTGGCCCAAGCCTTCGACGTATACGAGCGACGGGGGCCGCACCGACACCGCCGTCTCGCCGATGAAGACCTATCCGGTGGTCGAGGACCAGGTCAGCGCGCAGGTGGACAAGATCGCCTTCCTCGGGCTGAACCGCCAGTCGTGGTTCGGCAAGCTGCGCGGGGCCGGGCGCTTCGTCGCGCGCATCCTCGGGCCCATGGCGGGAGGCAGCCTTCCCGACGTCTTCTCCGCCGACCGCATGGACGGCGGCGGGTCGAACCGCGGCCCCATCACCATCCTGCCGCCGGAGCGGGCCGACGTCTCGTGGGCTCCCGGCCAGTGCGAGATCAAGGGCGGAACACAGGCGTGCCCCACCCAGCGCGTCGGAGATCTGTTGGCCTCCGGCAGCGCGCCCTCCTTCCCCGACGACACCACCACGCTCGGGGCCAACGTCGACCGCACGCGCTACACGCTGCCTTACCGGATCAACACGCAGTACTGGACGCAGTCGGGCGGCACGAGCAGCGGCGACAAGACCGGCCAGTCGGCGCTGCTCGCAAAGCCGAGGGCCAATCTCGCCACCAACAACGAGTACGTGCTCAGCTACCGCTGCCGCGGGCACTACTTCGCCGGATCGCAGCGCGGGCAGGAGCCGGACAAGAGCCGCCGCTACGGCGCGAGCTGCTACCGATGAAGGCGCTGCGGCTGATCGGCTTTCTCGCTGCGGCCTGCGCGGTTCTCCTCGGCGGCGCCTGGGCGGGAGGGGCGCTGCAGGAAGCGCGGGCCGAAAAAGGGCGGCCGTCGCGCGCCACCGATGAGCTGGGCTACCAGCGGCACAGTGAGGTCGGCGAGATCGCGGTGGGCGACTCTCTCGAGGTGAACGGGCAGCCGATGCAGCTCTCGATCTTCTACACCTCCGATGCGCCGCAGCGCGTGGTGCAGTTCTACGCCGACGCCTTCGCGGCCCGCGGCGTCTTGCCCATCATCGCCGCCGATCCGGAGCTGGCGCACGTCGCCGGGTTCGATCCCAAAGACGGCTTGCAGCGCTTCATCAGCGCGCTTCCCCAGCCCGACGGGCAGACGCTGGTGCTGGTGGGGATCACCAACCCGCGGCGTCCCCCGCGCTTCACCAAGGGCGCGGACGAGGCGGGCATCCCGCTGCCGAAGGAAAACCGCGCCTACCTGGGCTACCGCTCGAGCGACGAGGGCGCGCAGGCCGAGAGCGGGCAGTACGTCTCGTCGCTGGCCGCCGCCGACCTCCTCGCCTGGTACCGGCGCGAGCTTCCCTCCCGCGGTTGGACCGAGCGCACGCAGGACAGCACTCCCGCGCTGGCGGTCTTCGCCAAAAGCGGCAGCATCCTCTCCGTCGCCGTGCAGACGCTGGGCGACAAGGGTGCGGCCGTCTTCGTCAACCAGACCTCCGGAGGCTCTCCGTGATCGCGCGCTGGCGAAAGCTGTGGCGCGGCGGCCAGCGCGGGCAGGCGCTGACCGAGCAGGGCATCCTTCTCGCCACGCTTCTGGGCGGGCTCGCGGTCGGCGGCGTCTGGCTGATGAAGACGCATCCGCAGATGCTCGACATGATCACCATCCAGGTGCGCAGCTACTACTTCACGCTCTCCTTGCCGCTGCCCTGATCGAACTGCGCCGGGAAGACGGTGGCCGCGCCGGTCGCGCCGTACCCG
>JANXXR010000482.1 GCA_025350525.1 Deltaproteobacteria bacterium | reverse complement strand
TACGCGCTTATGTGCAATATTGGGCGGCTTTTGACCGTGATGACGCGACCAGTATGTCAAAAGCTCAAAAACTCATGCAAGAATTTGCCTCACATATCAAGGGCGAGATTTTTCCGCGCATTCCAATGCCTTTAAAACGCCGTGCCAAAAATCCAGTGCCACAAAGTAAAAACGTCGCTATCAAACGCGCCGCGTCGCTTTATGAAGATTTTAGCGGACACGATGCCGAAGTCGTCGAAACCATGCTTAAGCCTGATTTTCCTGACGTGCTTATCGAAATCGGCGACATAGACGGTATTTTATATACCACGACCCGCGACGGGCAAATCGAATCTTACGAGCATAAATTCCATAAAGACGCTAAACCTTTATTTTGTGTCAATGCTGACGGCACGCAAATTTTCTTACTTGGCGGTGATTATGACTTTACCGAGCGCGGTATCGTTGACCGTACCGACCCGAAACAGCAGGAATAAAGCTTGACAATTATCTAATTTTATTTTATTGTATCACTACTAACTGGTTGCCCGCATTTATTTCGACAGTTAATCTTAGTTTCACTCGGCATGGTGACAACTTTCATTTAAAATGAAAGGTGTTAAACATGGTAGCTCAGACCCTCATGCTTATCAATCCAAAACGTCGCAGTGCCGGACGTAAAAAACCACGCAGTGCCGCACAAAAAGCCGCGACCAAAAAATTGGTAGCGCTCAATAGAACCCGTCGCAGTCCAGCGCGTCGTTCAAATCCGATTAAACATCATCGTAAAGCGCGTCATCATGCCGTATCCGCGCCAGTGCGTCATCATCGTCGCAGACGTTCAAACCCTATTTCATTACATAAACCCTTAGCTATGCTAATGCCGGCATTATACGGCGCAGGTGGTGCCTTGGTGATAAATGCGGCAATGAATTATCTACCTTTACCGGCGATGTTAACCACAGGAAAAGTGCGTTATGCGACTAAATTCGGTTTAGCCATGTTGCTCGGTACTTTCGGCAAAAAACTGCTTGGTGCTAAAGCGCATCAAATGGCAGAAGGTGCGATGATTGTCACTATGACAGAAGCATTAAAAGACATTGTAGGCGGCGCAACCGGTTTACAGCTTGGCGATTCTGACGGCATTAGTTATATCAGTCCGGCGCAATTAGCGGCTTATACCGACGGCGGTTCAAACTTTGCGGCATATTTAAACGGTGACGAATCGGCGAATGACTTTGATTCCGGCGTAAATCTGACTCCGCAGGGCGCGCCGAATTTTGATTACACTTACGGCTAATTTTTAACTTTTTACCTTACACAACTTTTTACCTTACACAATAGAAAAGGATTTTTATATGCAACGCATACCAAGTATTACCGAAGCCAGAGCTAGTTATAGCGTAAACCGTTTAGACGCGACCGAAGGCATCAGACAGTCATTGTATGACTTTCTGATTTATCCAACGGCAGGTCAAACTACATTTACGTTTTTTCAACAGCCGCAAGGTCAAGGCTTATCCAGTCATCCATTAAATACCAATAACGTAAAGGGTATTTGGGATACTAATATGGAATCGGCTGGACAATTGCCTAACCCTAAACGCTTCTTGATTGAGTCCATTGAGGTTATTTTCGAAGCTGGTTCGGTCTCTACCGCCAACACGTTTACAACCGTTTCACCGATTGCGTTTGCAGTTGCGGCGGCTGGTGCCGTCGGTTCGTATATTACGGATATTAACTTGTTACGCCAAGTCGGTACTGTCGGCTTGTTTATCGGTTCTAAATACTATTTGCGTGAGTCACCAATTGGTCGTTTTCCGCCTAAAGTGCGCCCTGAGTTTACAGGCACTACCGCGTCAAACTCGGCAACGGTAGGTGAAATATTTGCAGGTACATTAAAACAGGTAGGTCGCCCATACTTTATTGAACCTGCGATTTTCTTAGAAAGTACGCAAAACTTTGCGGTTGATATTGCTTTCCCTGCCGCGCAAGCGACACCGTCCGGCTTTAATGGACGTATCGGTGTAATTTTAGACGGTTACTTATACCGTAACAGTCAATAGTCCTAAAATTTGTAAAATGAGTAAAAGGCGGTTGATATTATTTTAACCGCCTTTTTTTAAAAATTCCTAAATGCCAACGTAAGGAAAAATTATGCGCCCTGACCAACTTAACCCTTTACTAGACGAAGCAATTGTCGCTAAAGACTTTTTTATCTATTCCGCAACCTTTACCGGTTTAACGGCGGCGACCACGCAACAAAAGAATATCCCTATATCGGACGATTCCGACTTTGTTATTCTTAAAACGACTTTTTGGGCAGACGACGGCGTGGGTTCAAAATTTACGCCTAACACGCGTTTAATCCCTAACGTGCTAGTGTTGCTTACCGATACTGGTAGCGGTCGCCAACTCATGGACGCGGCACAGCCTATGTATAACTTTTTTGGCACGGCAGAAAATCCGTTTATTTTCCCATTACCAAAACTGTTAAAACGCCGTACCGTGTTGCAAATTTCCGCAACAAGTCAAGAATCTGCGGCGGCAACATGGCGTATTACTTATTCGTTCATCGGTGTTAAAATCTTTAAATAACACGTGCCATCGTGTTTCCCAAAGCGTTTTATTAATTTTAGCTTTAAAACAAAATTAAACTTTATTCAGTTACGGAACTAAGAAAAAATCCGAAAGGTAAAAAATGTCTAAAAAGTTAACGCGGTCGCAACATTGGAAATTAAATAAAATAAATCGCAATAGGATTGCTCGCGGATTATCCGTAATTAGCGCAGAAAGTGCTTTTATGGCGCTCGGCGAAAATGAGCAAAAACTTACGTCTGACAGGAACGAAGTTTACCCGTTTGACTTAAATAATAATAATTTACGCAATAACGGTAATATTGTTAATTTAAACAATCCTAGTTTTCAGGAAATCGAAATCGGTAATTATGTCGGCAATATGCGTAAGCAATTGCATAAAGAAAACGTTGACTTATTTATCATACCATTTGTTTTAAATAACGGCGACATGATTAATATTTTACCGCGTAATCCTAACAGAAAATATTTAGCGATTCGTTCGGACACGACTAACATTAATAATGTCACTTTGACAAGTTTATTATATATCCTAATGCGTCCGATTGATGACGCGGCTAATTTTACTATACAAAAAGACGCGATTATTTTAAGTGCCGCTAATGAAAAAGAATTTAATCAAACCATACCGGTTAATGCGATAACTTTACATTATCCAAAAATATTTGACGCGACGATAAGCGCGATTAATACCATTACCGGCGTTATAATGTGGGGCTAACCAGTGAATAACAAAAACGT
>JANXXR010000467.1 GCA_025350525.1 Deltaproteobacteria bacterium | reverse complement strand
AGCGCGGCGGCCTGCATGGCGCGCTTGACGTTGGTGCCGCGGTCGGAGTTGGCGTAGAGCGAGAGCGCGTAGAAGAGCGACGCCTCGTCGTCGTTGGGCAGCTGGTCGTGCAGGCGGGCGAGCCGCTCCATCCACGCGGCGGATCCGGAAGCGTAGAGGGCGCGCGCCGCCTCGATGAGCCCGCGCTCGAGCGGCGAGACTTTCGCATCCGCGGGAAGCTTCGCCAGCGCCGCCTGGCCGGCCGCCGCGTCCTGCTCGCCCCAGAGCGGATGGTCGTACGTCATCGCCTCGCCCCAGAAAGCGATGGGGCAGGGCGCTGCCCGCTGCGCCTCGACGAAGGCGTCGCGCGCGTCCTCGTAGACGAAGGAGTGCAGCGCGAGGACGCCCTCCAGCACCTTGCGCTGGCAGGCCCGCGGCCCGGTGGCAGCGAAGTGCGAGACGCCGAGGTTCGCGGCGAGGAGGAGGGCGAGCATTGGGGGACCCGTCATACCGCTTGATCGCGGCGGGCGCACCCGTTACGGTGTCGCGCATGACGACCCTGACCCGGAGCCGGCTTTGGAGGCGCTCCAGCCTCCGTCGAACTCCCCGGTGACCTGCTGACGCCTTTCGGCGTCTTCTGTCTCCTCGACCAGAACACGCAGCGAGACGCGTTCCTCTTCGAAGGGGCGCTCGGCCGCTACAGCTACGTCGGCGTCGGCGACGAGCGGCTCTCGTTCGGCGCCCAGCCGCTCGAGACGCTGCGGGCCGCGCTGCGCCAAGACGCGACCGATCGCGATCCGGAGCTGCCGCCCTTCTGCGGCGGCTACGTCGGCTACCTCGGCTGGGCCTCGGCGGGCTGGAGCGAAAAGCTGCCGCAGCGCCTCGGGCCGGATCCGCTCTTCCCCGCCGCCGATCTGCTGCGCGTGCGCGAGGTGGTGGCCTTCGATCACCGGCAGGGGCGGACCTGGGCCATCGCCAGCGGGCCGGGCGCGCAAGAGCGGGCCGAGGCGCTGGCGGCGCAGGTGCTCCACGGCTTCGCGCAGGGGCAGTTTCCCAGCGCGCTGCGCACGCCGGCCGCGCAGTCGCTGGGCGCTCGGCTCTTCGGCGACCGGCGCAACGGCTCGCGGCTGCTCAAGGGCAGCCTGCCCGAGCCAGTGGCGGTGAGCGGCGGCGAGCGCCAGTACAAGGCGGCGGTGCGGCGGGCGCTCGAGTACATCCGCGCCGGCGACCTCTTTCAGGTGGTGCTCTCGCAGCGCTTCGAGCTCCCCGACTGCGACGGCTTCTCCCTCTACCGCACGCTCCGCGCCGCCAGCCCCGCGCCCTATCATTTCTATCTGCGCCTGGGCGGACGCGAGCTGTTTGGCGCCTCGCCCGAGCTGCTCGTCGAGGTGGCGGCGGGCAAGATGACCCTGCGCCCCATCGCCGGGACGCGGCGGCGCGGCGCTTCTCCCGAGGAGGACCTGCGCCTCGAAGCCGAGCTGCGCCAGGATCCGAAAGAGCGCGCCGAGCACACCATGCTGGTGGACCTGGGCCGCAACGACGTCGGGCGCGTCAGCCGCATCGGCAGCGTCAAGGTCGACCGGCTGATGGAGACCGAGCGCTTCAGCCACGTCATGCACCTCACCAGCGAGGTGAGCGGCGTCTTGCGGCCGGGGCTCTCGGCGGTGGACGCCTTCGCGGCGGCCTTCCCTGCGGGGACGCTCTCCGGCGCCCCGAAGATCCGCGCGCTGCAGATCATCGACGAGCTCGAAGGCGTGCA
Source organism: Deltaproteobacteria bacterium (assembly GCA_025350525.1). Taxonomy (GTDB): domain Bacteria; phylum Myxococcota; class Myxococcia; order Myxococcales; family 40CM-4-68-19; genus 40CM-4-68-19. The sequence continues at coordinate 3,752 of JANXXR010000467.1, read as the reverse complement.
GCGCGGCCCCTACGGCGGCGCGGTCGGCTGGTTCTCGGGCGCGGGCGACCTGCAGCTCGCCATCGCCATCCGCACGCTCTTCCGCTCGGGAGGGCGGCTCTTTGCCCATGCGGGCGCGGGCATCGTCGCCGACAGCGACCCCGACGCCGAGTGGCGCGAGCTGCTCGCCAAGGTGCGCGCCTCGGTGGGCGCGGCCTACGGCGCGGTGGCCGGGAGGACGCCATGAAAGGCAAGGTCCTCCTCGTCGACAACTACGACTCCTTCACCTTCAACCTGGTGCAGCGGCTGGGCGAGCTGGGCGCCATAGTGGAAGTCGTCCGCAACGATGCTTTGAGCTCAAACGAAATCCTCGCCCGTCGGCCCGACCGCATCGTGCTCTCGCCCGGGCCCTGCACGCCCAACCAGGCCGGCGTCTGCCTGGAGCTGATCGCGCGGGCCTGCGGGCTGGGCGATTTCGCAAAGCCCAGGCGGGCAATGCCCATCCTCGGCGTCTGCCTCGGCCATCAGAGCATCGGGCAGGCGTTCGGCGCCCGCGTGGTCCGGGCCCGCGCGCCGGTGCACGGAAAGGCGGAGGAGATCACCCACGACAAGAGCGCGCTCTTCCGCGGCCTGCCCCGGCGCTTCGAGGCGGGGCGCTACCACTCGCTCATCGTCGAGGAGAAGACGCTGCCCAAAGAGCTTCGCGTCGCCGCCCGCACCAGGGACGGCACCGTCATGGCGCTGCGGCATGTGAAGCTGCCGGTCTTCGGCGTGCAATTCCATCCCGAATCCATTCTCACTCCCGACGGTCAGACGCTGCTCCGGAACTTCCTCGAGGCCTGAATGCCGCTGCGCGAACAGATCAAGCTGGCCGTTGAGCGGCAACACCTCTCGCGGGCGCAGGCCTCGGCCGCCGTCGAGGCCATGCTCGAAGGCAGGGCCCCTCCGGCGCAGATCGCGGCGCTCCTGGTCGCGCTGCGGATGAAGGGCGAGACGCCCGAGGAGATCGCCGGCGCCGTCCAGGCGCTGCGGTCGCGGGCGACGCGCGTCGAAGTGTCGCAGGACCGGCTGGTGGACACCTGCGGCACCGGCGGCGACGCCTCCCTGACCTTCAACATCTCGACGGCAGCGGCCTTCGTGGCCGCGGCGGGCGGCGCGCGCGTCGCCAAGCACGGCAACCGCGCGGTCACCTCGAAGTGCGGCAGCGCCGACGTGCTGGTGGCGCTGGGCGTGGAAGTGGAGCTGACTGCCGAGGGCGTCGCCGGCTGCATCGAGGAGTGCGGCATCGGCTTTCTCTTCGCGCCCCGCCTCCACTCCGGAATGAAGCACGTCGCGCCGGTCCGCAAGGAGCTGGAGTTGCGCACCCTGTTCAACCTGATCGGACCGCTCGCCAACCCCGCCGGAGCCCGGCGGCAGCTGGTCGGCGTCTATGCAGGATCGCTGGTGCCCGTGCTGGCGCGGACGCTCGCCGACCTGGGATGCGATCGTGCCTTCGTCGTCTACGGGAAGGACGGCCTCGACGAGGTCTCTCCGAGCGGGCCGACGTTGATCTGTGAAGTGCGCGGCGGCGCCGTGCATAGCTTCGAGTTCTCGCCCGAGGACGCGGGCCTAATCCGGGCGCCGCTGTCGGAGCTGCGGGGCGGAGATGCGGCGCTCAATGCGGCCCTGCTGCGGGGCGTGCTTCAGGGCGAGCCGGGCCCGCGGCGCAGCGCGGTGGTGCTCAACGCCGGCGCGGCGCTGGCGGCGGCAGGAGTCTGCGAGACCATCCCGGAAGGGGTGCGGCTTGCCGAGCGGGCCATCGATTCCGGCGCGGCCCTCGACCGCCTGGAGATGCTGGTGCGGGTGTCCCGGGAGCGAAAGGCCGGGCCGTGAGCCACCTGCAGCGGCTGGTCGAGCAGGCGGTGGCCGACGCGCGCGAGCGCGAGAAGTTGCCGCTCCCCGCGCGCAAGGATCCGGTGCGGCCCTTTCCGGGCGCCGGCCTCATCGCCGAGGTCAAGCGCTCCAGTCCCTCGCGCGGCGCCATCAACCTCGCGCTCGATCCGGCCAAACTGGCGCAGGCGTACCAGCGCGGCGGGGCGGCAGCGGTGTCGGTGCTGACCGACTGGGTGCACTTCGGCGGGTCGCTTCTGGATCTGGCGGCGGTGCGCGCGGCGGTGGCCCTGCCGGTCCTGCGCAAGGACTTCCTCGTCGAGGAATTCCAGATTCGCGAAGCCCATGCCCACGGCGCGGACGCGGTGCTCCTCATCGCTGCCGCGGCAGAAGCGGCGCTGCTGCGCGACCTGCGCGCGCTCGCCCGCGAGCTGCGGCTGACGGTGCTCTTCGAGGTGCACGAAGAGGGCGAGCTCGAAGCCGCGGCGCTCTGCGCTCCCGATCTCCTCGGCATCAACGCGCGGAATCTCAAGACGCTGGAGGTGCACGCGGACGTCTTCGCGCGGCTGGCCCCGCGGGCGCGGCAGATTGCGCCCTTGGTGGCGGAGAGCGGCGTGCGCAGCGCCGCGGACATGCGGCGCTACCGGGCGGAAGGCGCGGCGCTGGTGCTGGTGGGCGAGGCGCTCTCGTCTGCGGCCGATCCCGAGAGTGCGGCGCGCGCGCTGGTGCAGGCGTGAGCGCGGTGCGCATCAAGCTGTGCGGCGTGCGCACTGTGGACGACGCGCTCCTCTGCGCCGAGGCTGGGGCCGACGAGATCGGCGTCATCTTCGCGGCCGGCAGCAAGCGACGGATCGATCTGGCGACGGCGCAGGCCATCCGCGCGGCGCTGCCCAGGGCGCTGCCACTGGTGGGCGTCTTCCTCGATACGCCGCTCGACGAAGTGCTGCGCCTCGTCCGCGAGGCCGGGCTGCAGGCGGCGCAGCTCCACGGCGCCTGGCCCGCGGCCAGGGCCTTGGTCCCCCTCTACGCGGCGCTGCAGGTCAGCGACGTCGCCTCGCTGCAGGCGCGGCCGGGCGCCGCTCGCATCCTGCTCGACGGACCGGCCGGCGGATCGGGCAAGAGCTTTGCCTGGTCGCTGGCGGCACTGGCCCGCGCGCGCTTCGCGGCGCCGCTCTTCATCGCCGGCGGCCTCACGCCACAGAACGTCGCGCAGGCCATCGCCCTGGCGCGCCCCGACGGCGTGGACGTTGCCTCCGGAATCGAAAACACAGAGGGCTACAAGGACCCGGCGCGGGTGCGCGCCTTCGTCCGGGCGGCCCGGGGAGCTGATTTCAAATGAAAGAAATGTTGCCCATCCTTTCAGAGCCCATCGAAGCCCCGCCCGACGCCCGCGGCCGCTTCGGCGCCTACGGCGGCCGCTTCGTGCCGGAGACGCTCATCCCCGCCCTCGACGAGCTGTCGCAGGCCTGGACCCTGGCCCGCGCCGACCCGGGCTACCGCGCCGAGCTCTCGCTCCTGCTCGAGACCTACGCCGGCCGCCCCACGCCGCTCTTCCGCGCCGACCGGCTGGCGCAGGCCTTCGGCATCGCCGGCCGCGTCTATCTCAAGCGGGAGGACCTGCTCCACACCGGCGCGCACAAGCTCAACAACACGCTGGGGCAGGCGCTCTTGGCGCGGCGGATGGGAAAGAAGCGCATCATCGCGGAAACGGGTGCCGGCCAGCACGGCGTCGCAACGGCCACCGTCTGCGCCCGTTTCGGGATGGAGTGCGTGGTTTACATGGGCGCGGTGGATATGGAGCGGCAGGCGCTCAACGTCGCCCGCATGAGACTGATGGGTGCCGAGGTCCGCGCTGTCACCGCCGGTCAGGCGACGCTCAAGGAAGCGGTGAACGAAGCGATGCG
>JANXXR010000459.1 GCA_025350525.1 Deltaproteobacteria bacterium | reverse complement strand
CCCGAGGCGGCGGAAGGGCGCAAGCTCTGGATCTGCGCGGGCGGCGCGCCGGCCGACCTGGCGCGGCTCAAGCCGGTCTTCGCCGCGCTGGGGCAGGGCGTCTACGAGATGGGCACCGCGCCGCAGGCGTCGCTCACCAAGCTGTGCGGCAACTTCCTGCTGGCGATGATGATCGAAGGCTTCGGCGAGGCCTTCGCGCTGGGCGAGAAGGGCGGGCTGGACCCCGAAGTCCTCTCGCAGACGCTGGTGAAGATCCTCTTCGCGGGCGCGCCCATTCCCACCGGCTACGCGGGCCGCGTCGCCCGCACCGACTTCGAGCCCGCGGGCTTCGCCCTGCCGCTCGGCCACAAAGACGTCGGGCTGGCGCTGAAGGCGGCGCTGGAGCTGGGCGTCCCGATGCCGCTCGCCTCGCTGGCGCAGGACCGTCTGGCGGAGTCGCTCGCGAAGGGCCGCGCGCAGTGGGACTTCGCCGGCATGGCGGCGGTGATCCGCGAGGCCGCCGGCCTCCCCCCGCGCCGCTGAAGATCAGCCGGCCCGGACATTCTTGACACCGCCGCCCGCGAGAGCTACCAAGCGCGCCTCTTTGCAAGGAGGCCTGTTTGGCGACTTACGATCTCGCGATCATCGGCAGCGGTCCCGGCGGCTACGTCTGCGCCATCCGCGCCGGGCAGAACGGCCTCAAGACGGTGGTCATCGAGAAGGACCCGCGCGTGGGCGGCACCTGCACCCTGCGCGGCTGCATCCCCACCAAGGCCATCCTGCACTCGGCCGACGTCTTCGACGAGGCGAAGCACGGCGCCTCCATCGGGGTGAAGGCCAACCCCGAGCTCGACATGGAGCAGGTCCGCAAGTTCAAGGAGGACGTGGCCGGCAAGTCGTCGAAGGGCATCGACTTCCTCTTTCGCAAGAACAAGGTCGAGCGCATCCACGGACACGGCCGCCTCGCCGGTCCGGGCAGGATCAACGTCACCGGCCCCGACGGAAAGGTCCAGGTGGTCGAGGCGAAGCACATCGTGCTGGCCACCGGCTCGGCGCCGCGGCTCATCCCCGGCCTCACGCTGGGGCCGCGGGTGATGACCAGCGACGAGCTGCTGGAAAACGTGGTCGTCCCCATGCGGCTGATCGTGCTGGGCGCCGGCGCGGTGGGCTGCGAGTTCGCCTCGGCGTACCGCCGCTTCGGCAGCGAAGTGACCCTGGTGGAGATGCTGCCGCGCCTCCTGCCCATCGAGGACGAGGACATCTCCGCCGAGTTCGAGAAAGCCTTCCGCCGCCGCGGCATCAAGTCGCTGACCTCTGCCAAGCTGGAAAAGGTCGAGGTCGCGGGCGAAGTAGTCAAGGCGACCGTCAGCTCCTCGAAGGGCACCGAAGTGCTGGAGGCCGACCTCTTCCTCTGCGCCGTCGGCCGCCGCCCGGTGAGCGAAGACGTGGGCCTCGACAAGAATCCCGCCATCAAGGTGGAGCGCGGCTTCGTGATGGTGGATCCGAAGACGCTGCTCACCGGCGACCCGCTTGTCTCCGCCATCGGCGACCTGGTGGCGCTGCCGGGGCGGCCGCATCCGCAGCTTGCGCACCTGGCCTTCGTCGAGGGCGAGTTCGTGGCCGACCGCATCGCCGGCAAGAAGCCGCACGCGGTCAACTACGACCTGGTGCCGGGCGCGACCTATTCGGAGCCGGAGGTCGCCTCGGTGGGGCTGACCGAGAAGCTGGCCAAGGAGCGCGGCTACAAGGTTAAGGTCGGGACCTTTCCCTTCTCGGCCAACGGCAAGGCGCGGATCCTGGGCGCCGCGGAGGGCCTGGTCAAGGTCGTCGCCGAGGAGAAATACGACGAGGTGCTGGGCGTCCACATCATCGGGCCGCGCGCCACCGAGCTGATCTCGGACGCCTGCTCCCTGCTCCGGCTGGAGACCACCAGCGAGGAGATGCTGCAGGTGATGCGCCCGCACCCGACGCTGTCGGAGGCGCTCACCGAGGCCGCCCTGGGCGTGCGCGGGAAACCGCTGCACATCTGAGGTCACTGCTGCGGGAAGGATGTTCGCCCTTGCGTGTTCAAGGGGGGCGGAACCCCGGGGGCTCGAATGGACCGCTCGATCGAGACAAAGATGTGGCGGCGCGGCTTTGCGGCAGGATCGCTTGCGCTTGCGCTCTCCGTCGGAGGGCAGCTGGCTTCTGCACGCGCAGAGCCTTCCTGCCAGCTCCAGGCGCAGTCGTCGGGCATTGCCGAGCGCTTGGTCCAGCGGCTGAAGCCCGCGGTCCGCTCGCACGGGGGCGTGGCGCAGCGGGTGGCGCTGGCGGTGCTGGGCGCGGTGCTGCACAGCCGCTGCAGCTAGCTACTCGCACTCGGGGGCGGTTTCGGTTATACGGGCCGCCTCATGGCCGGACTGATCCAGCTGGGGAAGCAGCGCCGCGAGCCCAAGCCAGAGTGGCTGAAGGTTCGCATGCCCGGCGGCGGCCGCTACGAGCAGGTGCGCCGCACGCTGCGCGAGCTGAACCTCTCCACCGTCTGCGAAGAAGCCAGCTGCCCCAACATGGGCGAGTGCTGGGGCTCGGGCACCGCCACCGTCATGCTGATGGGCGACGTCTGCACCCGCGGCTGCCGCTTCTGCGACGTCAGCTCCGGAGTGCCCGCGGCGCTCGATCCGCTGGAGCCGCGCCACCTCGCCGAGGCGGTGGGCCGGCTGGGCCTCGACTACCTGGTGGTCACGAGCGTCAACCGGGACGAGCTGGCCGACGGCGGCGCGGCCCACTTCGCGCAGGCCATCGTCGAGCTGCGGCGGGCGGCGCCCAGGACGCTGGTGGAAGTCCTCACCCCCGACTTCCAGGGCCGGCGCGACGCGCTGCAGATGATCATCGACGCCGGGCCCACCGTGGCCGCGCACAACCTCGAGACGGTGCAGCGCCTGACGCCCAGGGTGCGCGACCGCCGCGCGAGCTACCAGCAGACGCTCGACGTCCTCCAGTTCTACAAGGAGGGCGGCATGCGCACCAAGAGCTCGATCATGCTCGGCCTCGGCGAGAGCCGCGACGAGGTGCGCAGGGCGATGCGCGATCTGCGCGCGGTGGACTGCGACATCCTCACCCTCGGCCAATATCTGCGGCCCTCCGAGAAGCACCTCGCAGTCGAGGAGTGGGTGCCGCCCGAAGTCTTCGCCGAGCTGGAGCAGGAAGGCCTCGCGCTCGGCTTCAAGTTCGTCGCGGCGGGCCCTTTGGTGCGGTCGAGCTACAAGGCGGGGGAGTTCTTCGTGAAGAACCAGGTCGCCTAGCCATGCCCGATTGGAACATCATCCAGGCGGTCAACGACGCCCTGCGCCTCGAGATGCGCCGCGACCCGCGCGTGGTGGTGCTGGGCGAGGACGTGGGCAAGTTCGGCGGCGTCTTCCGCGCCACGCTGGGCCTGGTCGAGGAGTTCGGCGCCGATCGCGTCATCGACACGCCGCTGGCGGAAGCGGGCATCATCGGCGCCGCCATCGGCATGGCCATGTACGGGCTGCGGCCGGTCCCCGAGATCCAGTTCAGCGACTTCATCTTCCCGGCCTTCGACCAGATCGTGAACGAGCTGGCCAAGCTGCGCTACCGCAGCGGCGGGCAATACTCGGCGCCGGTGGTGATCCGCACGCCGGTGGGCGGCGGCATCAAAGGCGGGCACTACCACTCGCAGTCGCCCGAGGCGCTCTTCATCCACACCCCGGGCCTGCAAGTGATCTGTCCGTCGAATCCGTACGACGCCAAAGGATTGCTCCTGAGCGACATGCGCCAGGACGACCCGGTCATCTTCATGGAGCCCAAGCGCGTCTACCGGGCGGCGCGGGGCGAGGTCCCCGAGGGCGACTACACGGTGCCCATCGGCAAGGCCAATGTGGTGCGCGAGGGGCGCGGCATGACCGTGCTGGCCTGGGGCGCCATGTTCCACGAGGCGGAGAAGGCCGTGGCCGAGGCGCCCGAGCTGGACGCGGAGCTGATCGATCTGCGGACGCTCTGGCCGCTCGACATCGGCACCGTGGTCGCCAGCGTCGAGAAGACGGGCCGCTGCGCCATCGTGCAGGAGGCGCCGCGCACCGCGGGCTTCGCGGCGGAGATCAGCGCGCAGATCCAGGAGCGCTGCTTCGGCTTCCTCGAGGCGCCCACCGCGCGCATCACCGGCTGGGACGTGCCCTTCCCGTACACGCTGGAAAACGACTACCTCCCGCTCGCGCCGCGGATTCTGCAGAAGCTGCGCGGGCTCGCCGCTTACCAGCCTTAACCAACGCAGGTTGACCAAATGGCCCAGTACGAATTCAAGCTGCCGGACATCGGCGAAGGCGTGGTCGAGGGCGAGATCGTCAAGTGGCTGGTCAAGCCCGGCGACCAGATCGTCGAGGACCAGCCGCTGGTCGAGGTGATGACCGACAAGGCGACGGTGACTATTCCCTCGCCGCGCAAGGGCAAGGTCCTCCAGGTGGTCGGCAAGGAAGGCGACATCGCCAAGGTGCACGGCACGCTGGTGATCCTCGAGGTGGAAGGCGCTGGCGGCGCCTCGCACGGCATGCCGAGCACGGGGACGCCCGCGCAGGCCGCGCCCAGCATCGCGGCGGACAAGGCCGGACAGCCGGCGCCGCTGCAGACCCGCGATGTCCCGCAGCCGGGGGCGTCGCACGCCGCGCCCTCGCAGCAGGGGCAGAACGGCGACGGACGCAAAGTCCTGGCGACGCCGGTGACGCGCAGGATGGCGCGCGAGATGGGCGTCGACCTGGCGCAGCTGCAGGGCAGCGGGCCGCAGGGCAGGGTGATGAAGGCCGACGTCCTCGCGCACTCGACGACGACGCCCGGTGCGGCCCAGCGCCCGCTGCCGCCGCGCGCCGAAGCCCTGCAGCAGGACGAGGTGCGCCCCCTGCGCGGCCTGCGCAAGAGCATCGCCAGGAGCATGGTGCAGAGCCACAGCTACGTGGTGCCCTTCACCTTCGTGGAGGAGTGCGACACGGGCGCGCTGACGGCGATGCGCGAGCGCATCAACGCCGGCCTCGTCAAGCGCGGCGACCCGAAGCTGAGCTACCTGCCCTTCATCGCCAAGGCGCTCCTGCGCGGGTTCGCCAGATATCCCGAGCTCAACGCGGTGATGGACGAGGAGAAGCAGGCGCTCATCGTCAAGAAGGACGTCAACCTCGGCTTCGGCGCCGCCACCGACAACGGGCTCACCGTCTTCGTGGTCAAGGACGTCGCCCACCGCTCGCTGCGCGAGATCGGTGCGGAGATCGAGCGCCTCGCCTCGGCCGCCCGCGACAACAAGCTGCAGCTCGCCGATCTGCAGGGCTCGACCTTCACCGTCACCAGCCTGGGCAGGGACGGGGGCCTCTTGGCGACGCCGGTGGTCAAGCATCCCGAGGTGGCCATCCTCGGCATCCACAAGATCAAGGAGTACGCGAAGCCGGTGAAGCTGCCGTCGGGCGAAGTCCACGTCGAGATCGCCGAGCGGATGAACCTCTCCTGCTCGTTCGACCACCGCGTCATCGACGGGCACATCGGCGCGGCCTTCCTCTACGAGGTGATCCGCGCTCTGGAGAGCCCCGAGCTGTTGCTGGTGGACTGCTGCTGAGGCAGTCTCCCGTCCATGGTCGCCGTCGCGCAGGTCCTCATCGTCCTCATCTCCCTGGAGCACTTCTACATCCTGGTGCTGGAGATGTTCCTCTGGCGGACGCGCGCGCGCCGCATCTTCGGCATGACCGCCGAGCAGGCCGAGGCGACGGCGGTGATGGCGAAGAACCAGGGCCTCTACAACGGCTTCCTCGCGGCGGGACTGCTCTGGTCGCACGCCTCCTGGCACGCCGGCAGCTCCGACTTCTTTGCGCGCGCCAACTTCTTCCTCACCTGCGTGCTGATCGCGGGCATCTACGGCGGCCTCACTGCCAACCGGCGGATCGTCTTCGTGCAGGCGCTTCCCGCGGCGGTGGCGCTGGTGGTCCTCTGGCTCAGCCTGCGCTGACGCCGGCGCGCTGGAGCTCGGAGGCTAGCCGGCCCGAGAGCGCGCACCCCAGCATCTTGAAGTCGGCGCGGAAGCTCCAGAGCGGGTGCTTGAAGGTCGCCGGCCGGTTGTGCTCGACGAAGAAGTGCCCCACCCAGGCGAAGGCGTAGCCGCAGACGAGCGCGGCGAGGACCAGCATCGGCCGGCGCAGCGCCACCGCGCAGGCGAGGATGAAGAGCGAGAGCGAAGTGCCGGTGAAGTGCAGCGCGCGCGTCACCGGGCTCTTGTGCTCGTTGAGATAAAAGGGCCAGAACTCGTCGAAGGTCTGCATGGCTAGAATCCTACCCCCGTTGCCTGCGCGACCGGGTTCCTTTACAACCGCGCCCCATGCAGAAGTTCGACAGCCCGCCGATGCCGCGCGAGACGCTGCTCCGCCTCTACCGCGAGATGGTGCGCCTGCGCACGCTGGACGAGCGCATGATGACGCTGCAGCGCCAGGGGCGCGTCGGCTTCTACGGCGCCTGCAGCGGGCAGGAGGCGGCGACGCTGGCCTCGGCGATTACCTTGGAGCCGAACGACTGGATCTTCCCCGCGCTGCGCGAGGGCGGCGCCATGCTCC
>JANXXR010000448.1 GCA_025350525.1 Deltaproteobacteria bacterium | reverse complement strand
CGAGCGACTTGAGGACAGGCGCCTCGGCGCCCCTCGCGGACGGGCCGGGCAGCGGGTCCGCGGGCGGAGTCGGGCGGCTGGTCGATGCGGGCGAGGTCACCGAGCCGCCCGCCGTCGTCGCCCGCGCCGAGCTGCGCAGGTTCTATCCGCCCGCCGCCGTGCAGAGCGGCTTCGAGGGCGATGTGAAGCTGCGCCTCTTGGTGGCGCAGGACGGATCCCTCGCGCAGGTGGAGATCCTGCGCGACCCCGGCGAAGGCCTGGGCGACGCCGGCGCGCGCGCCATCCGCTCCTACCGCTTCCGCCCCGCCCGCGTGAACGGAGAGGCGGTGGCGACGGTCATTCAGTTCACGCTGCACTTCGTCTTGGGGTGAGAGGGGCTTCGCGCGGCAAGTCTCAGGAGCGCGGCAGGGAGACTGCGAGAGTCACGCCGCCTTGGTCGCGGCGTTCTTCGAGCCAGCCGCCGTGCGCGGCGATGGCCGCCCGGGCCACGGCGAGGCGCAGGTCTGCGCCGGCGCTCTTCGGCGAGATCGCTCGCGTCCGCATCTCGACGGCCACCGAAGCTTCCAAGGCATCGACGCGGATGAGCACCGGAGCGCCGTGCGCGCCGCCCAGCGCCCGCTCCATCAGCACCGCCAGCGAATGCGTGAGCCGGTCGGCGTCCCACAGCCCGGTGCAATCGCCGGTGGCGCTGAAGAGCGTGCGCCGTCCCTGCGCGGGATCCTGGAAGTCCGCCGCCAAGATCCCGCAGGCGAGGCCCAGATCCATCGGGCGGCGGTGGAGGCGCAGGTCGCCGGGCACGCCGAGGAGATCGACGGCGTCGTCCAAAAGCTGGGCCGCCGCGTCGGCGCTGGAGAAGGCCGTCAGCAGATCGGCAGGGCTGTCGCGGAGCTTCGAGAGCGAGCCGGCCAGCGACTTCAAGTGCTCGCGCATCTCGACGTGCAGCGCCTGCCGCGCCTTGCGGAAGGCGATCGCCGAGCGGCGGCGATCGAGGATGGCCATCACCTGCCGGGCCAGCGCCAGCAGCGCGTCGCGCTGCGCAGGCGCGAGCGTGCGCGGCATCCAGTCGATCACGCAGAGCGTGCCGATGGCCGAAAGGAGCGGCGCGCCCGCGTAGAAGCGCATCTGCTCGGTCACCACCAGCGGCTGGTTCGCGAACCGCGGGTCGCGCGTGGCGTCGGGGATCTCGAGCAACCCGCCGCCGCTGATCGCCTCCGCGCAGAAGGAGCCTTCGCGAGGGGCCTCGATCCAGGCGGTGCCAAAGCGCGACTTGAAGAAGTTGCGCTCGCCGTCCACCAGGCTGAGCAGCGCGATGGGCGCGGCGCAGATGCGCGCCGCCGCGCAGGTCAGCTCGTCCAGCTCAGGCTCGGGCGGTGTGTCGAGCACTTCGTAGCTCGCGAGCGCCCGCAGGCGGGCTTGCTCGTCCGTGCGGTTCATGGACGATGCGGCCTGCCGGGCGCCGCCAGCGAGAGCCGCTGCGGAGCCGCGCGCAGCGCAAAGGCGCCCTCGAGAAAGACGATGGCGACGGCCAGCACTGCCAGCTCGATGCCGAGGTTGAAGATGGAGAGCGCCTGCAGCAGTCCCGCGCGGGGAAGGCCGCCGTCGAGGAGCGAGCGGGCGAAGCCAAAGCCGTGCAGGAGCCCGAAGGCGAAGGCCACCACCCAGCGGCGCGCGCCGATGACGGGCAGGAGGTTGTCGAGCGCCGCGACCGCCACCGAGAGCGCGATGCCCGCCTCGACCAGGTGCTGCGGCGGGTGGGCGAATCCGAAGGCCGCCATCGACAAGGTGATCGAGTGGGCGACGGCAAAGGCAGCGACCACGCGGGCGGCGTCGGCGAGCGCGGGCGGGAAGCGCGCGGCCCAGGCCCAGCCGCCCTTCTGCCGGCGCAGGACGCAGGGGACCAGCAGCGCCAGCAGGAAGAGGAGGTGGCCGGCGGAGGAGAAGACTTGCACGGCGCCGGCGCGCACGAAGGACGCAAGCTGCCCGCGCAGCTCGAAGGACTGGCTGGCGGTGGCGGGCGCGAAGACGGCGGTGCGCGTCTCGCCGCCCGCGGTCAGGCGCAACAGGCCGCGGTGGAGCGCGTCGGAGTCGAAGAGCAAGGAGTAGTGGATGCCAAGCGCCGCCGGCTCCGCCGCGCACTGCAGCGCGAAGCGGAGCACTGCATAAGTCCCGTCGCTGTGCGCATCGACGGCCAGCGCCACCGGCCCGGGCGCGCAAGGACTTCCTTCCGTCGAGATGGTCAGGTGCGCGAGAGCCCAGGCGGCGATCTCCGCCTGCCGCGCCTGCAATTCGCCCCAGGTGATCTTGCCGTCGCCGTTCGCGTCCAGCGCCATCGGCTCGGCCAGATCGCGCAGCGCGAGATCCCACTGCGCGGTGACGCTCTTGCCCTCGACCGACAGCGCCAGGTAGGAGTCGCTGGCCTTGTGCGCGAAGGCGGGCAGCGCGAGCAGCAAGGCGGCCAGGAGCGCGCGCTTCATCGCGACACCCCGCGCAGCTTCGCCATCTGCGCGTCCTCGAAGTGATTCACCGCCAAAAAATCCAGCGCCGGCTTCGCCTCGCCCGGGCTCTTCGCCGCCGCCGCCGCTTCGAGGAGGATGCGGGCATCGAGCGGCTCGCGCTGGACCTCCCAGTTGGCGCGGGCGAGCTGGAGCGCAGTGGCGGAGTCGCCCAGCAGATGCAGGCGGAACATCGCCTCCTCGCGGCGGTGGACGGTGTCGCCGCGCGCCTTGCTGTCCTCGAAGCGCTGGCGCAGCGTCCCCACCTGCGCTGCCAGGTCCGGGCCGCGCGTCGCCTTCTCCGCCAGCGCCAGGCGCAGGAGCAGCGCGTCGGCCTGCGTCTTCTCGCGGAGCAGCGGCACCACCTCGGCGGCGCGGCCTTCGTCGAGGAGAAAGTCGGAGTAGGAAGCCAACAGATACGCGTCCGGCGGCCCCACCGCGAGGGCGCTCTTGAAGCTCTCGTCCGCGCTCTTCGCATCGCCACGCCGCGCGGACATCTCGCCCAGCAGCGTCAGCGCCCAGACTTTCGTCTCCGGCTCGCGGCCGTCGTCCTCGGCGAGGATGTGGCGGAGCAGCGCCTCACCCTGCCGCTGCCCGCCCGAGAGCGAGGCGACGCTGGCGAGGCAGGCGGCGGAGACCAGCGGCCGGGCCAGCTTGACCAAGGGGCCGCAAGAAATCCGCGCCGCCGGAAATTCGCCGCGCACCTGCAGGACCGAGGCGCGCGTCAGCCACGCCTGCGGATCTTGCGGGGCGTCCTTGATCGCCTGATCGAGGTCTTTCAGCGCGGCGGGGAAGTCGTGGTTGTGCTGGCGGACGGCGGCGCGGAGCACCCGGATCTCCTCGGGCG
>JANXXR010000445.1 GCA_025350525.1 Deltaproteobacteria bacterium | reverse complement strand
GGGGGGCGGCTTCGGGCCGGCCGGCCGCTGTTGGAAGGAGCGCGCGCCAAGAAAACTCTGGCGTCTTCGCAGTCAGCGCGACGTCCAGGCGGCTGGACGGCCCGAAGCTGTCCCCGCCGCTCCACAGCGAATCTGCCAGCGTGTTCAGAAGTCTTTCGTGTACAGCACCGACAGGTCGCTGTTCCGATCCCCCACGGTGGCCTCCGCCGACACCGAGCGGCTGATCTCGTACTCGATCCGCCCCTCCTCCGTGTTCTCGTTCTGCGCCGGCACCAGCCGCTGCCGGTAGCCGATGAAGATGCGGTCGCCGATGTACTTCCCGACGCTGGCCTCGGAGACGCCCTGCGCGCCGGTCTCGATGGTGAGCACGTCCACCGGCAGCACGTTGGCCAGCTCCTTGCGCACCTCGCCGAAGAGCAGGCTGCCCAGCACGCTGGTGGCCGCGCCCGAGAGATCGACGCCGCCGCCCGACTGCGTGGCCCGCCCCTGGATGCGGCCGGTGGCGAGGAAGAAGGCGATGGAGTCCTCGTCCATGGGCGGGCTCGACGACATTTGCAGCTGCGGATCCTTGGCGGTGCCGGAGATGGTGATGGTGACGTTGGCCTGCGGGTTCTCGAAGCGCGCCTTCACCTCCAGCTCCGGATCTTCCAGCTCGCCGCCGGTCTCGATGATCTTGGCGTCCTCGATGGCGAAGCGCCGCCCGAGCGCGCTGAACGATCCGGTGGGCACGTGCACGGTGCCGTCGGCGGTGGGCGCGTCGGGGTGGCGGCCGTCGTAGTCGAAGTTCATGTCGCTCTCCACCGGGAACTCGAAGTCCGCCGCCTTGACGTAGAGGTGGGTCAGGTCGAGGTGCCCGTGCAGCTTGAAGGTCGATTCCTTGATCGCCTTCTGCTCCGCGGCCACTTCCTCCGGCTCGCGGCCCGGCGGGTGCGGCTTCTCGCCGGGGTGGAAGAGCAGTACGTCGGGGTTCTCGCGCAGGCTGGGCAGCTTCTTGTCGGGGAGCTGCTTGATGACCACCCGCGCCTCGGGGATCTTGGCGTTCACGGTGAGCAGGCTGTCGGTGTAGTCGCCGAAGATGTCCAGCTCACCCGAGACGTCGGCGCGCTGCTCGCCCGCCTGCCGCACCGGCACCGCGCCCGCATGCATCGGCTGGCCACTGGGCAGCTTGCGGTCGCGCACCGACTCGCCGTCGCCCAGGTGCACCTCGCCGGTGAACTCGATGCGCTCGCCGCTGGCCGCGTCGGGCGCGTCTTTCCGGGAGGCCACCAGCACCGCCGCGAAGGTGCCCGTGCCGGTGCTGCCGGTCAGCCGATCGACGACGACTTCCTTGGGCGAGAAGGTGGCGTCGAGGCCGACGTCCTCGTAGACGCCCTGCCCCACCACGTCGAAGATCCCGCGACGCAGGTGCGCGTTGCCCTCGGCGACGGGCCGCGCGATCTCGCCCGACAGCTTGACGTCGGCGTCGAGCACGCCGCCGGTGCGCCGCAAACCGGGCGCCATGCCCGAGAAGAAGGCGAGGTCGAGGCGCTTGGCGACCAGATCTCCGGTCAGCTTACCGTCGAGGACCGAGGCCACCCCGTCGCGCAGCAAAGTTCGCGCGCCCAGGTCGGCCTCGAGCCTGGCGTGGGCGAGCATGTTTCCGCCGCCGGGCGGATCGACGCCGGCGTGCAGCAGCGCGCCGTTGGCGTCGGCCTCCAGGTACAGGTCGGCGGCGCCCAGGTGCTTGTCGCGCGCGGCGAGGTCCTTGATGGAGATCTGCCCCAGCACGCGCGGCTGCGCAGCCGTGCCGGTGAGCGCGATGCGGCCGACGATCTGTCCCTCCGCCACCGTGCTGCGCCCCGCCAGCTGGCTGGCGCGCGCGATGGGCAGGCCGGGAATCTCCAGCGTCACCGAGACCGCGCGGTCGAGCAGCGGCGCCACGGCGTTGGGCTCTTTGCGGCGCGCCCACAGCGCCAGGAGCTCCTCGCCCGAGAGCGCGACGCCGGCGTCGAGCCGCGCCACCACCAGCTCCTGCGACTGCGCGCCCAGGGTCAGCTTCACCGCCTCGGCGATGATGAGCTGGGTCTGCACGCCGAGGTTGTGCAGCCGCCCGACCGTGACGTTCTCGGCGGTGGCGTCGACCTGCAGCGCGGGGTCCGCCACCGAGCCGGTGAAGCGCGCGCCGACGCTCACCTTGCCCGCGCTGCCTTCGGGGAGCAGGCCCGACTGCGCCAGCCGCGCCAGCTCGAGCTGGGTGACCGCGATCTCCGCCGTGAGCGGCCGCTGCAGGGCGCCGCGCAGGTAGGCCTTGTCCTTGACCGCGCGCTGCAGATCCAGCGGCGCCTGCGCGGTGAAGCTGAGCGCCGGCGCTCCACCCAGCGCCACCATGCCGTCCACCGCCGCCTTGCCCCTTTCGAGGAGCAGGCCCAGCCTGGCGTCGACGTGCTGGATCTTCTCGGTGCCGAGATCGTGCGCGTCGAGCGAGAGCGTGGCCCGCGGCGACCCCAGCGTGCCGTTGGTTACCAGGTGTGCGTCCACAAGGCCGTGGGCGCGCTGCTGCAAGAGCGGCATGATCTTGGCGGCCTCGGCCAGCTTGGCCACGTCCACCTGTGCCAGGCGCACCTCCAGCTGCACCGGCGCGGTGGGCGGCTGCGCCTTCAGATCCTGCACCGGCAGCTCGCCGTTCCACTCGACGCGGAGCAGGCCCGTCGAGGCCAGCCAGCCGTCGGTCTTGAGCCGTCCGCCGTGGACGTGCGCGTGCGTGTGCGCGTCGAAGAGGAGCCCGCGGGCGGGCTTCGCTCCGGCGCCGTGCAGGTCGGCGCGCAGATCCAGGTCGGGCGCGGCCCGCGGGCCCTGCACGACGGCGTTGGCATCGAGCACGCCGTGCAGCTCCAGAT
>JANXXR010000433.1 GCA_025350525.1 Deltaproteobacteria bacterium | reverse complement strand
CGGCCAGCTGGGCGGAAGCGCGGTGACCCTGCCCACGCAGGACAGCCAGATCGCGCGCGGCGAGACGCTGGAGGACACCGCGCGGGTGGCCTCGCGCTACGTGGACGCCATCATGTTCCGCACCCACGGCGACGACCGGCTGCGCGCCTTCGCGGCGGCGGCCACGGTGCCGGTCATCAACGGCCTCTCCGACGGAGGCCACCCGGTGCAGATCCTCGCCGACCTCTTCACCGTCGAGGAGAGGCTCGGCGCCGTGGAGGGAAAGACGCTGGCCTTCGTGGGCGACTGCGCCTCCAACATGGCGCTCTCCTTCTGCGAGGCGGCGCCCATCTTCGGCTTCCACCTGCGGCTGGCGGCGCCCGAGGGCTACCGTCCACCCGCCACCGCCCTGCGCGGCGCCAGCGTCACCGGCAACGCCGCCGAGGCGGCCCAAGGCGCCGACGTGGTGGTCACCGACGTCTGGACCAGCATGGGGCAGGAGAAGGAGGCGGCGGCGCGCAAGGCGGCGCTGTCGGGGTTCATCGTCGACGAGGAGTTGCTGAAGCGCGCCTCGCCGCACGCCATCGTGCTGCACTGCCTGCCGGCGCACCGCGGGGAGGAGATCTCGGCGGGCGTCCTCGACGGCCCGCGCAGCGCGGTGCTCGACGAGGCGGAGAACCGGATGCATGTGCAGAAGGCGCTCCTCGAACACCTCATCCTCCGGCGCTGACCTTGAAAATGGGGGGACAGAAGCAGAAGCGCACCACGGAGGCACCGAGAGCACGGAGGCTTTTTCGTTGCCGAGTCCCGGGCGCCGCTCCCGCTCGGGCATGGGCGGCGCGGTGGCTGCCAACGCTCGTGCCCGCGCTCGACCCAACCAGCCTTTCTCCGTGTCCTCCGCGCCTCCGTGGTGCGCTGTTGCTTTTGCTTTTTCTGGCCGCGCCGAGGGCAAGGACGGCGGGGATTGGGATTCCGGACCTGGGCGCTGCTGCCCTCGGACAGGCCGGCGCCACCGTGGCGCGGCCCGGAGATCTGACCGCGCTCTATTACAACCCGGGTGCGCTGGCGTGGCTCGAAGGCTTCCAGATCTACGCCGACCTGCGCGCCATCGACCACCGCATCACCTTCCAGCGGCTCGACGCGCAGGGGCAGAATCCCCTCGGCTGGCAGCCGGTCTCCAACAGCGGGCCGGTGGCGATCGCGCCCGTGCTGGGCGTGAGCTGGCACACAGGTCCGCTCACGCTGGCCTTGGGCGGACATCCACAGACGGGCGCCACCGGCTACGCCTATCCCGACCCGGCGTCTGTCACAGGATCGCCGGCGCGCCTTTCGCCTCAGCGCTACCTCTCCATCGAGTCGCGCTCGCGCATCTACGTGCCAGTGCTGGCGGCGGCGGTGCAGCTCGCGCTCTGGATCGGCGTCGGCGCCGGGCTGCAGCTGCCGGTGGCGGCCTTCTCCTCGCGACAGTCGGTCTACGCCGGGCCGGTGGCGGGCGAATACAGCGACTTCGACGCCACCATCGACCTCTCGGCCCAGCAGTGGTTCGCGCGCAGCGGCGTCTTTGGCGTCTCGCTGCAGCCGCTGCCCTGGCTCGACGCCGGCGCCTCGCTGCAGCTGCAGACGCACTTCCGCGCGGCCGGCACCATCGGCGCGCAGCTCCCGCCCACCGCGCAGAAGCTCGGGCTCACCGTCAGCGGCAACCGCATCAACCTCGACCTCGTCTTCCCCTGGGTGGCGCGGGCCGGGCTGCGGGCGCACCTGGGCGCGCTGGCGGTGGAGCTGGCGGGCACCTTTGAGAAGTGGTCGCTCCTGCGCGAGATCCGCATCCAGCCGCTCGACGTCGCCGTCCACCTCGGAGCGCAGGAGGTGCCGCTGCCCAGCCTCATCCTCGACAAGCAGCTGCGCGACGCGGGCAGCATCCGGCTGGGCGGCGAATTCGCGCTGCGCCCCTGGCTCCGGCTGCGGGCGGGCGCGCTCTACGAGACCAGCGCCATCCCCGCAGAGCGGCAGGCCCTGGACTGGCTCCACTGGGACCGCTTCTCGGTCAACGCCGGCGCGGGCGTCACGGTGGGGCGCGCCGACCTTTCCTTCGCGGTGGCGCGCTTCCTCCAGGGCGACCGGCAGGTGCGCGACAGCGCGCTCCACCAGCTCACCGCCTTTCCGGTGCAGGCCTCCGTCGTCGGCAACGGCAACTTCCACTCGGCGATCACCGTCGCGGCGCTGGCGGTCTCGACGCGGCTGTGAGGAACTCTTCGGACATGCTCACCCAGGACCAGCAGCGCTTCCTCGACGAGAACGGCTACCTGCGCCTGCCCGGCTTTCTCTCCGCAGCCGAGGTGGACGAGATCCTCGCCGGCCTCCACGAGGTGGAGTCGCGCTGGATCTCCGAGGGCCGCGAGAAGGCGCGCGGCATCCCCATCAAGTACGGCAAGGATCTCGACGGCAAGGCGTACGTCAACCGCTACGCCTTTGCCTCGCTCTACTCCGACCGCCTCCACCGCGCGGTCGAGCGCTTCGGGGAGCTGGCGCAGGTCTTCGGCGCAGGCTTCCGCTTCGGCGAGGACGAGAAGGACGGGATGGTGGTGAACCACTACGTCAACCTGCCCGGCAGCCGCTACAAGCAGCTGGGCTGGCACACCGACGGTCTGCGCGACCTCTTCCTCGGCCAGAAGCTGCGCCCGCTCTGGCAGGTGGGCCTCTACCTCGATGATTCGCCGCGGCAGAAGGGCGGGCTGCGACTGATCCCCGGGACGCACAAGCAGGGCCTTGGGTCGATGCTCTTCCGCAAGGCGTACTTCGTCTCGCACCAGGCCGACCCGCACGAGGTCTGCATCGAGGCCCTTCGCGGCGACCTCACCATCCACGACGGCCGACTGTGGCACCGCGTCGCCCGCGCCGAGGTCACCGGCGAGGCGTCCCGCCGGCGGGTGGCGTACCTGCCCTTCGTCGAGGGGCCGCGCCGCCCGAAGACGGAAGCGAGCCCGACGCCGCTGTACCACTACCTCCAGCGCGTCACCGGTTGAGAGCGGGCTGAGCGTGCGGAGCGGGCTGAGCGGCTACTTCTTCACGCCGCCGTGGGTGTCGCAAGGATTGGCGACGCCCTTCTGCCCCGAGGTCTGGATGGTGCCGTCGGCGCAGTGCAGCCGCGCGCGGGACCGGTGCTTCACCTCGCGCCGCGCGTGCGGGGAGCCAAACGCCGAGTAGGGACTTTCATGCGCCGGCCGGTCCTCCGCGCGCTGCGTCGGTGGGAGCGAGTCCTGCGCAGGAGAGGTCTTGGCCGGAGCCGCCGGAGTTCCGAGCAGGGCGAGCGCCGCCAACCAGGAGAGGGTTTCCATGCCTCTCAACTTATTGACCGCCGCTCCGGCCCGCAGCGGGCGCTAGCTCGACTGCTGGTACTCCTGCAGGCACTTGACCGTCAGCGGCCCTTCGCGCAGCGCCTCGATGGCGGCCACGGCGGCGCGGCAGGAGGTGAGCGCGGTGAAGTAGGGGATGCCGTGCATCAGCGTCTGGCGGCGGATCGAGTAGCTGTCCGCGATGGCCTTGGGCCCGCTGGTGGTGTTGAAGACCAGGTCCACCTCGCGGTCGATGAGCTTGTCGACGATGTGCGGGCGGCCCTCGGCGACCTTCATCACCTGGGTGGTGGCGACGCCGTGGCCCTTGAGGAAGTCGGCGGTGCCGCGGGTGGCGAGGATCTCGAAGCCGCAGGCCAGAAGGCGCGCGGCCAGATCGACGACGCCGGGCTTGTCGTCGTCGCGCACCGAGATGAAGACGCGGCCCTGCAGCGGCAGGGTGTTGCCGGCCGCGATCTGCGCCTTGGCGAAGGCGCGGGGGAAGGAGTCGTCGATGCCCATCACCTCGCCGGTGGAGCGCATCTCCGGGCCGAGGATGGTGTCGGCCTTGGAGAAGCGGTGGAAGGGGAAGACGGCTTCCTTCACGCTCAGGTGCCTGGGCACGAAGGTCCCGTGGATTTTCTGCGCCTCGAGCGATTTGCCCACCGCGCAGAGTGCCGCGATCTTGGCCCAGGGCAGGCCGGTGGCCTTGCCCACGAAGGGCAAGGTCCGCGAGGCGCGCGGGTTTCCTTCCAGCACGTAGATGCGCTGGCCCTGCACGGCAAACTGCACGTTCATGCAGCCGACCACCTTGAGGCGGCGGGCCAGCGCGATGGCCTGCTGCGAGATCCGGTCGATGATGTCCTTGGGCAGCGAGAAGGGCGGCAGCGCGCAGGCCGAGTCGCCCGAGTGGATGCCCGCCTCCTCGATGTGCTCCATCACGCCCGCGACCACGTAGTTTTGGCCGTCGCCGACGCAGTCCACGTCCACCTCGGTGGCGTCCTTGAGGAAGCGGTCGATGAGGATGGGCCGCTCCTCCGACGCCTGCACCGCCTCGGTGCTGTAGTGGGCCAGCTGCGCGTCGTCGTAGACCACCTCCATGGCGCGGCCGCCGAGCACGAAGCTGGGCCGGACCATGACCGGGTAGCCGATGCGCCGCGCGGTGCGGAGCGCTTCCTCGGGGCTGCGGGCCATGCCGTTCTCGGGCTGCAGCAGTTTCAGCTCCTCGACGACGCGGGACCAGAGCTCGCGATCCTCGGCGGCGTCGATGGCGTCCACCGAGGTGCCGAGGATGGGGATGCCCGCCTTCTCGAGGCCGCGGGCGAGCTTGAGCGGCGTCTGTCCGCCGAACTGGACGATGGCGCCCATCGGCTTCTCGCGGCGCGCGATCTCGAGCACGTCCTCCAATGTCAGGGGCTCGAAATAGAGTCGGTCGGAGGTGTCGTAGTCGGTCGACACCGTCTCGGGATTGCAGTTCACCATCAGGGTTTCGTAGCCGGCGGCCCTGAGCGCAAAGGAGGCCTGCACGCAGCAGTAGTCGAACTCGACACCCTGGCCGATGCGGTTCGGCCCCGACCCGAGGATGAGGACCTTCTTCCGGTCGTCGGGGCGGGTCTCGTCCTCGTCCTCGTAGGAGCTGTAGAGGTAGGGGGTGTTGGCGTCGAACTCGGCGGCGCAGGTGTCCACGCGCTTGAAGACGGCGTGGAGGTTCATCGCCTCGCGCTGGGCGGCGACGTCGGACTCCGCCCGCCGGGTGAGCCGCGCGATCCGCTTGTCCGAGAAGCCCAGCCGCTTCCAGCGGACGAGGTCGGGGATCTGTCCGTTCGCGCCAGGCGCGGGGTCGGAGGAGTGCGCGCCCGCGCCAGACGCGGGACGGGAGAAGTGTGCCCCGGCCGAGCCGACCGACTGCGCCAGCTCCTTCTCCGCCGCAACCAGCGCCCGCACCTCGCGGATGAACCAGGGGTCGATGGCCGAGAGCGCGTTGATCTCCTCGACCGAAATCCCCGCGCGGCAGGCCTCCGCCACCCAGAAGAGCCGGCGCGGCCGGGCGACTTTGACTTCGCCGCGGATGCGGTCGAGGTCCTGCGCCGAGTACTCCCCGCCGCCGTCCCGCTGCAGCGGCGAGTCGAGGCCGTCGGTGCCGTTCTCCATCGAGCGCAGCGCCTTCTGCAGCGCTATTCCAAAAGTTCGCCCGATCGACATCACCTCGCCCACCGACTTCATCGAGGTGGTCAGCGTCTGGTCGGCGTGGGGGAACTTCTCGAAGTTGAAGCGGGGGATCTTCACCACGCAGTAGTCGATGGCCGGCTCGAACGAGCTCGGGGTGGTCCGGGTGATGTCGTTCTTCAGCTCGTCGAGCGTGTACCCGACCGCGAGCTTGGCGGCGATTTTGGCGATGGGGAAGCCGGTGGCCTTGGAGGCCAGCGCCGACGAGCGGCTGACCCGCGGGTTCATCTCGATGACCACGATGCGCCCGGTCTGCGGATGCACCCCGAACTGGATGTTGGACCCGCCGGTCTCGACGCCGATGGCGCGGATCACCTGCCGGGCCATGTCGCGCATCGACTGGTACTCGTAGTCCGAGAGCGTCTGCGCCGGCGCCACGGTGATGCTGTCCCCGGTGTGCACGCCCATCGGGTCGATGTTTTCTATACTACATATAATCACGACATTGTCGGCCTTGTCGCGCATCACCTCCAGCTCGAACTCCTTCCAGCCGAGCACCGACTCCTCCACCAGCACCTCGCGCGTCGGGCTGTACTCCAGCGCCCGCAGCCCCATCTCCTCCAGCTCCTCGCGGTTGTAGGCGATGCCGCCGCCCAACCCGCCCAAGGTGAAGCTGGGCCGCAGGATGAGCGGAAAGCCCAGCTCCCGGGAGAGGTCCATCACCTCGTCCAGCGTGTGCGCCACACCCGACTTCGGCACGTCGAGGCCGATCGAGGTCATGCAGTCCTTGAAGCGCTGCCGGTCCTCGGCCTTCTCGATGGCGTCGAGCTGCGCGCCGATCAGCTGCGTTCCGTACTTGGCGAGGATCCCCCGCCGCGCCAGCTGCACCGCCAGGTTCAGCGCCGTCTGGCCGCCCATGGTGGGCAGTACCGCGTCGGGCCGCTCGGCAGCCAGGATCCGCTCGGCGGACTCGACGGTGATGGGCTCGATGTACGTCCGGTCCGCCCACTCCGGGTCGGTCA
>JANXXR010000429.1 GCA_025350525.1 Deltaproteobacteria bacterium | reverse complement strand
CTGCGGGTCGAGCACGCGCTGCGCCTGATCGCGCAGGGCCCTGGCGAGCTGCCGGCGATCGAGTCCAGCCTGAAGACCACCTTGCGCAACACCCGGCGGCTGACCGCCCTGATGGACGATCTCCTCGACGTCTCGCGCATCGCCGCCGGCCGCATGCGGCTCGCGGCGACCGAAGTCGACCTGGTGGCGCTGGCCCGCGATCTCCTCCAGCGCCACGACGACCTGCGCGTCCGGGCGGGTTGCGAGATCGAGCTGCGCGCCGAGGCTGCGAGCGTCGTCGGCCACTGGGACCGCGGGCGCATCGAGCAGGTGTTCACCAACCTCCTGACCAACGCCCTCAAGTACGGCGCGGGGCGGCCGGTCGCCGTCGAGATCGGAGCCGGCGATCCGGTGCGCCTCGCCATCTCCGACGGCGGCATCGGCATCCATCCCCAGGATCAGGCGCGGGTCTTCGAGCGCTTCGAGCGGGTGACCTCGCGGTCGTTCGGCGGCCTCGGGCTCGGGCTGTGGATCGTGCGCGAGGTGGTGACGGCGCACGGCGGCAGCGTCTCGGTCTCGAGCGTTCCGGGTGAGAGTGCGAGGTTCACGGTGCTGCTGCCGCGCTCGCCGGCCGCGCTGGCGCGGGAAAGCTGAGCCGTGTTTCGGATCTGTTTCAGACGTAAACCATCGGCCGCGAAGGTGGTTCCCTGCCGCCATGAAACGCGTCGCCCTCGCCGTCTTGCTCGCGGGCTGCAGCAGTCCCCCGGTCACCTTCGCCGGCCTCGCCGCGATCCCCTTGCACGGGCGCGCGACCTACGCCGACGGGACGCCGGCCGCCTCGGTGCAAATCCAGGTCGATCTGCTGGCCACGGGCGACGGGCTCTTCCCCGCTGCCGGCAGCGCCTGCACGCCCGGCGACCCGCACGCCCAGGCGCTGCAGACGGTCTCGGTGTTCACCGGCCCCGACGGCTCCCTCTCGCTGGAGGTGCCCATGACCGGCTTCGTCCGCGCCACCGACGACACCTGCCCGATGCCTGCCCAGGCGGCCGCCACCATCGACCGCATCGACCTGCGCATCCAGGCCGAGGCCGACTTCTCGAGCTGCCTGCCCTACTGCCGCAAGCACTCCGCCGAGACCTGCTACTCCGACTGCGCGGGCCGGGGACAGAAGTTCGTCTGGGTCTCCTCGATCACCGCGGCGGACCTCGGCGCGAGCGCGCGCATCCACTTCGACAAGCTGGGCCCGCCCATCGCCGGCACGTCCACCTCGGCGCCGCCCCTTCCCGACCTTCGCATCGACGGCGCCGCCGCCCAGCGCTCGCTGCAGATCGGCGCGGAGGACTTCGCCGCCGACTCCTGCGTGCTGCAGGACAAGTGCATCGGCGCGGCGGGGACGCGCACGCTCCTCCGCTTCGACGGCGTCATCCAGAACCTGGGGACCGGCGACCTGCGCATCGGCAGCCCCGAGAACAACCCGCTCTTCAGCTGGAGCGCGTGCCACGGCCACTACCACCTCACCAACATCATGACCTTCGAGCTGCTGGACGAGAACGGACAGCCCGTGTCCGGCGACACGGGCGAGCTGGTGGTGCACAAGCAGGGCGTCTGCATGGAGGGCATCGAGCAGATCGCGGGCAACGCCTCCAGCGTCTACGACTGCGGGAACCAGGGCCTCGAGGCCGGCTGGGAGGACATCTACAGCGCGCGGCTCAACTGCCAGTGGCTCGACGTCACCGGCGTCCGTGCCGGCGACTACCACCTGCGCATCACCGCCAACGCCTCGCGGATCTTTCCCGAGAGCAACTTCGACAACAACGTCGCGCTCGTTCCCGTCTCGATCCCCTGACCTTCCTTGCCTGCGCTCTTCACCGCTCTCCTGCTCCTGGCCGCGTGCGGCGCCGCCTCTGCCGGCCCTCCCGACGCCGCGGTACCGGCCGACGCCGGCCCCGGAGACGCGGGCCCCACCCTCGAGGTGCTGCAGCACCACAACAGCGGCACCCGCGAAGGCCTCTACGTCGCCCCGGCCTTCACCCGCGCCGCGGCCGCCGGCCTGCACCGCGACCCGGCGTTCGCCGCCGCCGTCTCTGGAAATGTCTACGCCCAGCCGCTCTTCATCGCCGCCGCCGGCACAACGCCCGGCGCGGTCGTGGTCGCCACCGAGTCCAACGAGGTGAGCGCGCTCGACGCCGCCACCGGCGCCGTCCACTGGCGGAGGAGCTTGGGCGCTGCCGCCCCGCTCTCGCAGCTGCCCTGCGGCAACATCGACCCGCTGGGCGTCACCGGGACGCCCGTCGCCGACCCCGCCTCGCGCACGATCTATCTCGACGCCATGACCTCCGTCGGCGGAACCCTGCGCCACCTCGTCTTCGCCCTCTCGCTCGACGACGGCAGCACCCGGCCGGGCTGGCCGGTGGACGTTGCGGCAACGCTTCCGGGCTTCGACGCCGCGGTGCAGAACCAGCGCGGGGCGCTGGCGCTCGTGGGCGGCACGCTCTTCATCCCCTACGGCGGCCACTTCGGCGATTGCGGCGCGTACCACGGCGTCATCGTCGGCGTGCCCACCGCCGCGCCGCAGAGCGCGTTTCTCTGGCAGACCCGCGCCCAGGGCGGCGCGATCTGGGGTCCCTCCGGACTCTCCACCGACGGCGCCTCGCTCTTTGCCGCCACCGGCAACACCTCCGGCGCTTCGACCTGGGCCGACGGCGAAGCCGTCCTCCGCTTCCCGCCGTCTTCGCCGCTGCTGCCGGCCGACCAGTTCCATCCCACGAACTGGCTCGCCCTCGACAGCGGCGACGTGGATCTGGGCGGCAGCGGCGCGCTCCTGGTGCACCTCGAGGGCGCCACTCCCGCAGACCTCGCCGTCGCTCTCGGCAAGGACGGCAAGGTGTACCTGCTCGACCGCGGCCGGCTCGGGGGCGCCGGCGGGCAGATCCTCGCGGCGGCGGTGTCGCGCGGCGAGATCATCACCGCGCCCGCGGCTTATGCGGCGGCTGATGGGAAGAACCTCGTCTTCCACGGCGCGCCGGTGGGACCTTGCACCGGAGATCTGACCGCGCTGCACCTCTCCGCCGCTGCTCCACCGGTGGCGAGCTTCGCCTGGTGCGCCAGCCAGAACGGCGCCGGCTCGCCCATCGTCACCACCACCGACGGCAGGAGCGAGCCGCTGGTGTGGGCGGTGGGCAGCGAGGGCGACAACCGGCTGCGGGCCTTCGACGGCGAGACGGGCGCGGTGGTCTTCCCGGGCGGCGGCGCAGCCGAGGCGATGGGCCAGGTGCGCCGCTTCCAGTCGCCCATCGTGGCCGGCAACCGCCTCTACGTGGCGGGCGACGGCCGAGTCTACGCCTTCGTCGTCCCATGAGCCGGCCTCACAGCGCCAGGTGCCGCCGCGCCTGCGCGGCATCCAGCTCGGTGATCTTGCCGCGCATGACGATCTCGCCGCGCGAGAGGATGGCGTAGTGCTCGGCGAGCTCGAGCGCGAACTCGAGATACTGCTCGACCAGCACGATGGTGATCTTCTTCTGCAACAGCGTCCGGAGCACGCGGCCGATCTCCTTGATGGTGCTGGGCTGGATGCCTTCGGTGGGCTCGTCGAGCAGGAGCAGCCGCGGCCGCGAGACCAGCGCCCGCGCGATGGCCAGCTGCTGCTGCTGGCCGCCGGAGAGGTCGCCGCCGCGCCGGTTGCGCATGGTGCGGAGGATGGGAAAGAGCTCCTCCAGCTCGCCGAGCGGCGCGCAGGGGCCACGCGCAGCCGACTCGCCCACCGCCAGGTTTTCGGCCACCGTCAGGCGCGGGAAGATCTCACGCCCCTGCGGCACGTAGCCCATCCCCCGCCGCGCCCGCTGCCACGAGGGCAGGCGGGTGACGTCCTCGCCGTCGAAGATCACCGCCCCGGATCGCACCGGCAACTCGCCCATCAAGCTGCGCAGGAGCGTGGTCTTGCCCACGCCGTTGCGGCCGAGCAGCGCCGTGCACGACCCCGCCGGCACCTCGAGGTCGATGCCCCGCAGCGCGTGGCTCCCGCCGTAATATTGATCGACCGCACGCACGTTGAGCATCAGCGCCCCAGGTAGACCTCGACGACCCGGGGGTCGTCGCGGATCGTCTCCATGGTGCCTTCCACCAGCACCCGCCCCTCGTGCAGCACGGTGATCTTCTCGCTGATGCTGGCGACGAAGCGCATGTCGTGCTCCACCACCACCAGCGTTCGCTTCCCCGACAGCGACTGCAAGAGCGCGCCGGTGCGGGCCGTCTCCTCATCGCTCATGCCCGCCACCGGCTCGTCGAGCAGGAGCAGGCGCGGGTCCTGCACGAGCAGCATGCCGATCTCCAGCCACTGCTTCTCTCCGTGCGAGAGCAGGTCGGCGAGCGAGGCCGCTTTCTGCTGCAGCCCGATCAGCTCCAGCACCTCGTCGATGCGCTGCTTCTGCGGCGGCGTCAGCTTCGCGGCCAGCGTCGGCAGCACGCGCTTGTCGGTCGCGAGCGCCAGCTCGAGGTTCTCGAAGACGGAGTGGTTGCGGAAGACGGTGGGCTTCTGGAACTTGCGCCCGATGCCGGCGCGCGCGATCTGCGACTCCGAGAGCCGCGACAGGTCGTTCTTCTCGCCGAAGTAGACGTCGCCCTGGTCGGGCCGCGTCTTGCCGGTGATCACGTCCATCAGCGTCGTCTTGCCGGCGCCGTTGGGTCCGATCACGCAGCGCAGCTCGCCCGGCTCGACGATGAGGTTGAGCGAATCGAGGGCGCGAAAGCCGTCGAAGCTGACGGTCACCCCCGAGAGGTAGAGGACCGGTCCCCGCGGCGTGTCCAGGTTCATGGGGCCCTTCGGGCGGTCCGCCGCCACAGGCCGACGAGCCCGCCCGGAAGCCAGCGCGTCACCGCGATGAAGCTGAGCCCCAGGAGCACCAGCCACAGCTCGGGGAAGGCGGCGGTCAGCCAGCTCTTGGCGCCGTTGACCAGCACCGCGCCGATCACCGGACCGAGGAGCGTGCCGCGCCCGCCCACCGCCACCCAGATGGCGATCTCGATCGAGTTGGCGGGCGACATCTCGCCGGGGTTGATGATGCCGACCTGGGGCACGTAGAGCGCGCCCGCAAGGCCGCAGAGCGCGGCCGAGAGCGTCCAGACGAAGAGCTTGAAGCGGATGGGATCGTAGCCGCAGAAGCGCAGCCGATCTTCGGCGTCGCGGATGGCGGTGAGCACGCGGCCGAGCTTAGAGGTCACCAGGGCGCGGGCGGCCACCAGCGCGCCCATCAAGAGCGTGGCGCTGAGCGCGAAGAGCACCACCCGGGTGCCCGGGCTGGCCAGCGGGAAGCCGAGGATGCGCTTGAAGTCGGTGAAGCCGTTGTTGCCGCCGAAGCCGGTCTGGTTGCGAAAGAAGAGCAGCATGAAGGCGTAGGTCAGCGCCTGGGTGATGATGGAGAAGTAGACGCCGCGGATGCGCGAGCGGAAAGCGAAGAAGCCGAAGACGAAGGCGAGGAGCGCGGGCGCCAGCACCGAGAGCGCCGCCTGCTGCGCGAAGCTGCCGGTGCCGGCCCAGTACCAGGGCACCTTTTTCCAGTCGAGGAAGACCATGAAGTCGGGAAGGTCCGGGTCGCCGTAGACGGAGTCCTTGCCGATGGCGCGCATCAGGTACATGCCCATCGCGTAGCCGCCCAGCGCGAAGAAGAGGCCGTGCCCGAGGCTCAAGATGCCGGTGTAGCCCCAGACCAGATCCATCGCCAGCGCGACGGTGGCGTAGCAGAGGATCTTTCCCGCCAGCGCCAGCGTGTAGTCCGAGACGTGGAGCGCGCTCCCCGCCGGAACCGCGAGGTGGAGGATGGGGACCAGCACCACCAGCGCCGCGTAGCCGCAGAGGAGCGCGGCCCAGGTCCGGCGCGGCCAGAGGCGCGGCGGCTTGGGGGAGGCGGCGGGGAGGCTGAGCGGCATGGGCGCGGTGAGCGCGTTCACGTCTCGTCCACGGCGCGCCCCCGCTGCGCGAAGAAGCCCTGCGGTCGGCGCTGGATGAAGAGGATGACGAAGACGAGGACCACGATCTTGGCCATCACCGCGCCGGCGGTGGGCTCGAGCAGCTTGTTGACGAGGCCGAGCCCGGCGGCGGCAATCACGGTGCCGGCCAACTGCCCGACGCCGCCCAGCACCACCACCATGAACGAATCGACGATGAACCCCTGCCCCAGCTCGGGGCCGACGTTGCCGATCTGCGAGAGCGCGAGCCCGCCCAGCCCGGCGATGCCGGAGCCGAGCGCGAAGGCGAGGAGATCGATCCGCGGAGTGGGCACGCCCAGGCCGGCCGCGCGCTGCCGGTCCTGCGTCACCGCCCGCACCAGCAGGCCCAGCCGCGTGCGGGTGAGCAGCGTGTGCACGAGCAGCAGCACCGCGCCGGCGAAGAGCAGGATGGCGATGCGGTTCCAGGGCAGCACCAGGCCCGGCAGCACGGTGATGCCGCCCGACATCCAGGCCGGGTTCGAGACCTCGACGTTCTGGGCGCCGAACAACGACCGCACCGCCTGGATGAGCAGCAGGCTCGCGCCCCAAGTGGCGAGCAGCGTCTCCAGCGGGCGGCCGTAGAGCTTGCGGACCACCGTCACCTCGAGGAGCACGCCGACCAGCGCCGCGGCCAGGAAGGAGGCGGGCACCGCCGCGAGGAGGTACCAGCCGAAGGCGCCCGGGGCTCCCTTGCGAAAAGCCCACTGCACCGCCCAGGCGGCGTAGGCGCCGACCATGAGCAGCTCGCCGTGGGCCATGTTGATGACGCCCATCAATCCAAAGGTGATGGCGAGCCCAAGCGCCGACAGGAGCAGGATGCTGCCCAGGCTGAGGCCGCCGAAGAGCAGGCCCACCAGCTCGGCCCGTCGCAGCGCCCCGTCCACGCTCGCCGCCGCCCGCTGTAGCGCGGCCAGCACCGCCGGGTCCCGCTCGACCAGCGCCCGCTGCTGGAGCTGCCGCTTGCTGGACGCGCCGGGCGCCGACTCGAGCTGCCGGATGGCGGCGAGCCGCCTGACCGGGTCGGGATGACCCAGGGCCAGCACCGCCTGGGCGATCGACAGCACCTCCCGCACCGCCGGGTCGGTCTCGCGCGAGAGCGCCGACTCGACGGTGGGGAGGTTGTCGGGGTCGCCGTCCTCGAGCAGGCCGCGCGCCGCCTGGAGCCGGTCGGCCGGCGCGGCGCTCTTGAGGGCGAGCAGGCCCAGCCCCCTCTGCAGCAGCAGGCGGAGCCGGTTGTTGATGGCCACCTTCTCCAGCTCCTCGATCGCCGCCGCACTGGCCGCGCCGGTGAGCGCGTCGCGCAAGGCGCCGCCCTCCTCGATCACGGGCGGCCCCGTCTCCCCCGCGTAGAGCCTGCCTTCGAGGAGCGCCCGCAGCACCGGCGCCGCCCGCACCTCGCCCGCGGCCACCAGCGCCGAGACCGCCCGCGTCTTCTCGGCCGACTCGCCGCGGGCAAGCGTCTCGAGAGTGGCCGCGTCGAGGACCGCCAGCGCTGCCAGGAGGGCGATCATTCCTGGATCTGGATTCCCAGCTGCACGGTGGTGGTGCTCGAGCCGGCGGGCGGCGAGGTGTTCTGCACCACCAGGCCCACTCGCGCGTTGTGGCCGTCGAGGATGTAGTTCAGCCCGCCGTCGACGGTGTTGGTCGCGCTCCCGCCCGCCGCGGTGGACGAGACCGCGTGCTGCAACCGCGCCATCGGCTGCAGCCGGCCGGGTCCCGCCTTGGCCCCGAACAGCCAGCTGGCCAGGGCGAAGAAGCTCCAGCCCTGGTTCCCGGCGTCATTGCCGCCATTGAAATTGTAATAGGCGCCCTCCACGGTGAGGACGTCGGCGGCCAGCTTCTTTTCGAAGAGCAGATCGAGCTCGGCGCCGAGCAGCTTCTTCTCGCCGGCGGGGTCGGCGGTCTTCTTGTATTGCAGGGTTCCGCCCAGCGCGAGGAGGTCCTTGGAGCCATAATAGGTGCTGGAATTGTAATAGCCCGGCTCGGGGTCGAGGAAGTTGTAGACCAGGCGCAGCGCATAGATGGCCTGCGCGGCCAGCACCACGGGGTCCACGGTGAAGACGCCGGCCTGGTATTTGAATTGCCCCTTGTTCACCTGGCCCCAGACGGCGGCTCCGTCGGCGCGGCCGGCATAGATGGAAGGAAATCCATTGGCCGTGGTCGGGTAATTCCAGGCGTTCTGGTAATAGGGTCCGCTCAGGTTGGCGCGGTCGGTGGGCGGTAGAAAGCGGCCCAGCCAGACGTTGAAGATCTCGGCGGGCTCGAACTGGGCCACGGCGTCGAGGACGCGGATGCGGCTGTCGCCGCCCAGGTCGAGGTTGCCGGAGAACTTCATCCAGGGCGCGATCTGGCCGCTGATGTAGGGGCGCACGTCGAGCGAGGTCACGCCCAGCCCGGAGGCCGCCGGGCCATCGGTATACCCGCCCGCCACGCGGAGGCCGACGCCGTAGGCGAGCACTTTCGGGCCCAGGGTCAACTCGTCGGCGCCCGCGGCCGAGGCAGCGAGCAGGACGGCCAGAGCGGAGAGCCGCATCTAGCGCTCCGCCCGCTTGTCGTTGCCCGGAATGAAGGGGCTCCACGGCTGCGCGCGGATCGGCTGGTCCGTCTTCCAGACCACGTCGAACTG
>JANXXR010000420.1 GCA_025350525.1 Deltaproteobacteria bacterium | reverse complement strand
GGTCCCGCCGCTCCACCCCGAGAAGTGGCTGCGGATGTACCGCGGCATGGTGATGATCCGCACCATGGACGAGCGCCTGATGGCGATGCAGCGCCAGGGGCGGATCGGCTTCTACGGCGAGGCGCGCGGGCAGGAGGCCGCGGTGATCGGCTCGGCCGCCGCGCTCGACGCGAACGACTGGATCGTCCCCGCGCTGCGCGAGGCCGGTGCGGCGTTGTTTGATCGAGGCGGGGGCGGCCTGCCGCTGTCGTCGTACGTGGCGCAGATCTTCGGCAACGCGCACGACCCGGGCCTCGGGCACCAGCTTCCCTGCCACCCCGGCACGCGTGCGTCGCGCTACGTCACCATGTCGTCGTGCATCGGCACGCAGCTTCCGCAGGCGGTTGGCGCGGCGATGGCGGCGCGGATCAAGGGCGACCGCACCGTGGTGGCCGCGTACCTGGGCGACGGCGCCACTTCGGAGGGCGACTTCCACGTCGCGCTGAACTTCGCCGGCGTCTTCAAGGCGCCGGTGGTCTTCATCTGCCAGAACAACCACTGGGCCATCAGCGTGCCGACGGCCAAGCAGACGGCCAGCGAGAACATCGCGGTCAAGGCGGTGGCCTACGGTTTTCCGGGCGTGAAGGTCGACGGCAACGACGCCCTCGCCGTCTACGTCGCGGTCAAGGAAGCGGTGGAGCGCGCCCGCACCGGCGGCGGACCGACGCTGGTGGAGTGCGAGACGTACCGCATCGGCGCGCACAGCTCGTCCGACGATCCGACCCGCTACCGCGACGAAAAAGAAGTGGAGCAGTGGAAGAAGCGCGACCCGCTCGACCTGCTGCGCGGGCGCCTCCAGTCGTGGCAGCTGTGGACGGCGCGCGACGAGGACGCCTTGCGGGCGAAGTGCCTCGAGGAAGTGAACGCGGCCATCGCCGAGGCGGAGAAGAAGCCCGACCCGCCGCGGGAGTCGCTCTTCGACGACGTCTACTCGACGCTGCCCTGGAGCCTGCGCGAGCAGCGCGAAGAGATGCTGGCGGCGCCGCATGTGCCGCGGCCGGACGCGAAGAGCATCGCGGGGTAGGCGGTGCGCACGCTCCACATCCGCCGCCTCGGACGCGTCGAGTATGAGGACGGGCTGGCCGCGCAGAAGCTCCTGGTCGAGGCGCGCGCGAAGGACCTGATCCCCGACACGCTCTTGCTCCTGGAGCACCCGCGGGTGATCACGCTGGGCCGCGGCGCCAAGGCCCAGAACATCCTCTGGCCCAAAGACCAGCTCGTCGCGAAAGGATACCAGGTCTACGAAACTGACCGCGGCGGCGACGTCACCTACCACGGCCCCGGACAGCTGGTCGGCTATCCCATCCTCGACCTGAAGCCCGACCGCAAGGACGTGCGCAAGTACGTCGCCTCGGTCGAGGAGCTGATGATTCGCGTGGCCAGGAGCTACGGCATCGAGGCCGTTCGCGTCGCCGGCCGCGTCGGGATCTGGACCTCCCAGGGCAAGCTGGGCGCCATCGGCGTGCACCTCTCGCGCTGGGTGACCAGCCACGGCTTCGCCTTCAACGTCAGCACCGCGCTCGAGGACTTCGACGCCATCGTGCCCTGCGGCATCGCCGGCGCGGGGGTCGCCTCGCTGCGGTCCCTGCTCGGCAGCGCACCGCCGCTGGCCGAAGTGGAGCAACGCTTCGCCGCCGCCGCCGCGCAGCTCTGGGAGAGCGACGCCTTCGAGCTGCCCGCGGAGCTGCGCACCATCAGCGCCACCGTGGTCCGCGCCGACGGCCGCGTGCTCCTGCTGCAGCGCTCCCAAGGCCGCGGCGGCTTCTGGCAGATCCTCACCGGCCGCATCGAGGGCGAGGAGAGCCCGCTCGCCGCCGCCGCGCGCGAGATCCACGAGGAGACCGGGTACGCGCCGCGGCTGAAAGAGGTGCGCGAGCTCGGCTACGCACACTGCTTCGCGCTGGGCGACCGCACGCCGCCGCTCTTCGCGCAGGAGACATCGTTTGTGCTCAAACTACCGGAGGGCGCTCCCGAGCCGGTGCTCTCCGACGAGCACGTCGCCCACCGCTGGTGCACGCCGCAGGAAGCGGAGGCGCTGGTGCCGTTTGCCGGCCTGCGCCGCGCTATCGGCATCGCGACTGGCTCCTAACCCGACGGCCGGGCGTCTCCGAGCCCTGGCCGCTGGACAGGAGCCGCCTCCGCCTTTCTCCTTCGTCGCGTTGGCGAATACGCCAACCAGCTCCTAGAGCGAAAGCTTGAGTCCTTCGCGGGCGGCAAACGCCCCCGGGTGCAGCTTCTTCGCCAGCGCCGCCAGCTTGCGGATGCCTTGGTCGTCGCGCTCGGGAGCGTGGTGGTAGAGCGCGAGCTTCTTGACGCCGGCGCTGCGGGCGAGGCGGGCGCCCACCTCGTAGGTCGAGTGGCCCCAGCCTTTCTTCGACGGACCGATCTTGCCCTCGTATTCCGCGGGCGTGTACTGCGCGTCGAAGATCAGCAAGTCCGCGTTCCGCGCCAGCTCGACCAGCCGCTCGTCGGCGCTGGTGCCGTGCTCGAAGTCGGTGGCGTAGACCAGCGAGCGGCCCTCGTGCTCGAGGCGGAAGCCCAGCGCCCCTCCCGGATGGTTCAGCTCCGCCGCCGTCACCACCGCCTTGCCCAGGTGCGCGACCCCGCCGTCCTGCAGGGTGACGAAGCGCAGGTGCGCGTTCAGCACGCCCAGGTCCACCGGAAAGTAGGGATCGATCATCTGCCCGGAGAGGATCTGCCGCACGTCGCGCCCACGCCGCGTCGCCCCGTGGATGGTCAGCTGGCTCCTGGGATCGTAGGCCGGGGCAAAGAAGGGCAGCCCCGCGATGTGGTCCCAGTGGTAGTGGCTGAGAAACAGGTGCGCGCGCACCGGCGGCTTGCGCATCAGCGCGACGCCCAGCGGGCGCAGCCCGGTGCCGAGATCGAAGATGATGGTCTCGCCGGAGCAGCGGACCTCGACGCAGGCGGTGTTGCCTCCGGTCTTCAGGGTGCCTGCGCCCGGCGAGGCGAGGCTGCCGCGCACTCCCCAGAAGCGCACCACCATCGCCGGCTTGGGAGTGCTCTTTGGGCGGGGCATCCGGCAGTAGAGTGCCGAAAGAACGCCCCTGCCGCAAGAAAGCCTACGCGGTGGTCTTGCCGGGAAGCTCGATGAGGTGCCCGGTGCGCTCCCGCTTGGTGCGCAGGTAGCCGATGTTGTGCGGGTTCAACGACGCGATCGAGGCGATGCGCTTGCGCACCGGGATGCCCTCGCTCTCGAGCCCTTTGATCTTGAGCGGGTTGTTGGTGATGAGATCCACCGACGAGACGCCCAGCTCCTTGAGCATGGCGGCGGCCACGTCGTAGCGGCGCAGGTCGTCCTGGAAGCCGAGCTGGCGGTTGGCCTCGTAGGTGTCGGCCCCCCGCGCCTGCAGCGCGTAAGCGCGGATCTTGTTGCCGAGCCCGATGCCGCGCCCTTCCTGGCGCAAGTAGAGGACCACGCCGCGCTCGGAGGTGCCGACGAGGTCGAGCGCGTGCTCCAGCTGGTCGCGGCAGTCGCACTTGAGCGAACCGAGGATCTCGCTGGTGAGGCATTCGGAGTGCACGCGCACGGGCACGCCGGCGTGGCCGCGGACGTCGCCCTTCACCGCCGCCACGTGCTCCTTGCCGGTGGCCACTTCGCGGAACACCAGCGCGCGCAAGAGGCCGTGCCTGGTGGGCAGCGGCGCTTCTGCGTAGAGCTCGACGGGGGATTGTTCGGCAGACGGGACTGCGTGCAGCTGGACGGTCGCCAAGGGACTTCCTCCTCTGGAAGACTGTCGGTTCGATTCCCTCGCCCTCGAAAGGTTCCGAAATTTCGCTCAAATCGTTCAGCGCGCTCCGGATTGCGGCGGGCCCGTCCAGCCTGCATTGAAGGCGTGCTAGGAGACCTGCCATGCACCAGATCGAAGCCGAGTTCACCTTCGCCGCGGCGCACCGGCTGCCCCGCTACGCCGGCAAGTGCTTCAATCTGCACGGCCACAACTACAAGATCCAGGTGGTGCTGCGCGGCGAGCCCGATCCCTACTCGGGCATCTTCGTGGACTTCGGCGACGTCGAGAAGGCGGTGAAGGACAACGTCCTCGACAAGGTCGATCACACCAACCTGAACGACTTGATCGAGAACCCCACCGCCGAGAACATCGCCACCTGGATGTGGCAGCGCCTCGAAGGAAAGCTGCCGGGGCTGGCCGAGGTGCGGCTCTGGGAGATCCCCACCAGCTGCGTGGTCTACCGCGGCCCGCACGGAAAGTTCGCCTGATGGCGCTGCCCGACAAAAGGCCGCAGCGGCCGCCCGATCGCCCGGCGCTGGAGAAGGCCATCGAGGATCTGCTGCTCGCCAGCGGCGCCGAGCTGGACGCCGAGACGCGCAAGACGCCGGGCCGCGTCGCCAAGGCCTTTGCCGAAGATCTCCTCGACGGCTACGCGCACGACGCCATCGCCTCGCTGCGCGGCTCGCTGGTGCCGGCGCCGCGCAAGGGCGAGTTGGTGATCGTCTCGCAGCTGGACTTCCACTCCATGTGCCCGCACCACCTGCTGCCTTACAAAGGATCGGCGGCGGTGGGCTACGTCGCCGACCAGTGGCTGGTGGGCTTCGGAAAGATCGCCGAGGCCGTCGACGCCCTGGCCCACCGGCTCATCCTCCAGGAGACGCTGGTGCACCGGCTCTGCGAGGCGGTGACCACGGCGCTGTCCCCCTTGGGCGCGGGAGTGGTCATCACCGCCGAGCACGGCTGCATGCAGGTGCGCGGGCCGATGCGGCGGGAGAGCCGGGTCACGGTCGAGGCCTGGGGCGGAGTCTTCGAGAAGGACGCCGAGCTGCGCGCCTCGCTGGCGCGGCGGGCCGAAGGATGAGCTCGCTCTTCAAGCAGGTCTGCGTGGTCACCGGCGCCTCGCGGGGAATCGGCCGCGCCATCGCCGAAGACCTGTCGTCGGCCGGCGCGCAGGTGGCCACCTGTGCGGTGCAGGACGCCCCGCGCACCGGCGACTGGCGCGTCCGCTGCGACGTGAGCGACGAGGAGCAGGTGGCCCGCTTCTTTGCCGACACCGAGACCCGGCTGGGACCGCCCGACGTGCTGGTGATCAACGCCGGCGTCCTCGAGCGGGCGCCCATCGACGAGCTCTCGGCGCGGCAGTGGGACCGCGTGCTGGGCGTCAACCTGCGCGGCGCCTTCCTCTGCGCCCGCGCCGCCTGGCCCTCGATGAAGGCGCGGCGCAAGGGCCGCATCCTCGCCATCGGCTCGATCAGCGGCACGCTGGGCACGCCGCTCGCGTCCGCCTACAACGCCAGCAAGTGGGGGCTGACCGGCTTCGTCAAGTCCATCGCCGAGGAGGGCCGCGAGCACGGCATCTTCTGCGCGCTGGTGCTGCCCGGCTCGACCGACACCGACATGCTGGCGCAGACGGCCTTTCCGCCGGTGGTCGAGACGCGGGACGTGGCCAAAGTGGTGCGCTTCCTCGCTGCCGAGGCGCCCTTCTCCATGACCGGCAGCGCCGTCGAGGTGTTTGGATGAGGAGGCTGGGCGAGGATCTGGCGGCGCTGGGCCTGCAGCTGGTGGACATCGAGAACTACCAGTCGGACGAGAGCGGCAGCGGCCGCTTTCCGCCACACGCTGTGGTGCAGGCGCGCAATGCCGAAGAGGTCCAGGCGGTGCTGCGTTACGCCCGCGAACACCGCGTGCCGGTGACGCCGTGGGGCCGCGGCTCGGGCAAGAGCGGCGCGGCGCTGGCGGAGCGGGGCGGCATCCTCCTCTCGCTGGAGAAGATGGATCGCATCCTCGAGGTCTCGCGGGAGGACATGGTCTGCGTGGTCGAGCCCGGCGTGATCTTGCAGACCCTCCAGACCGCCGTCGAGGCGCAGGGGCTCTTCTACCCGCCCGACCCCAACTCGCAGGCCTGGTGCTCTTTGGGCGGCAACCTCGCCCACAACGCCGGCGGGCCGCGCGCGCTCAAGTACGGCGTCACCCGCGACTACGTGCTGGGCGTCGAGGCGGTGCTGCCGACTGGAGAGCTCATCAAGGCCGGACACCGCAGCTGGAAGGGCGTGGCCGGCTACGACATCACCCAGCTGCTGGTCGGCAGCGAAGGCACGCTGGCGGTCATCACCAAGGCGATGTTGAAGCTGATCCCGCTGCCCCGCGCGGTCTCGACCATGATCGCTTTTTTCCCCGACGAGGACGCGGCGGCGCTGGGCGTGCAGAAGATCTTTGGTGCCGGGTTGCTCCCGCGCGCCTGCGAGCTGCTCGACGGCCCGACCATGCGCTACGTCAGCCCCAAGGCGCCCTTCAAGTTTCCCGACAACGTCGGCGGCGCGCTCATCGTCGAGCACGACGGCAACTCCGACGACGCGGTCATGGAGGAGCTGGCGAAGAGCGGGGAGATGTGCACCGAGGCGGGCGCCATCGACGTGGTCGCGGCGCAGGACGAGGCGCAGCGGCGCCGCATCTGGGAGACGCGCCGGATGATCTCGACGGCGCTGATGAGCGTCCGCCCTTTCAAGATCAGCGAAGACGTGGCGGTGCCGCGCGGCCAGTTGGTCGAGCTGATCCGCCGGGTGCGGGGCATCGGCGAACGCTATGGCCTGCCCACCGCCTGCTACGGCCACGCCGGCGACGGCAACCTGCACGCCAACCTGCTCTTCGGCTCCGCCGAGGAGCGCGAGAAGAGCCACGCCGCCGTGGACGACCTGCTCCAGGCCGCCATCGATCTGGGCGGCACCATCACCGGCGAGCACGGCGTCGGCATGGCCAAGCGCGCCTTCCTCGCCAAGGAACAGTCGCCCCAGCTGATCGAGTTGCAGAGGAGAATCAAGCACGCCTTCGACCCGGAGAACCTCCTCAACCCCGGGAAGATCCTGCCCGAGCGCCCCCAGGCCTGAGCCTCAAACCTGACGCCTCAGGCCCTTGACCTCCCCGGATCGCTGCTCTACGGTGCCCGACCCTTGGAAGAGCACCCACATCAGCCCGCGCCTGAAGAGCCGCGCACCGACGGCCAGCCGGGCGATCGCGAGCTGGTGGAGCGCTCGCAGAAGGGCGACGGGGAGGCCTTCGCCATTTTGGTGGAGCGCCACCAGCGGCAGCTCTATCGCCTGGCGCTGCGCATGACCGGCTCGGAGGCCGACGCGCAGGAGATCCTGCAGGAGGCCTTCCTCAACGCTTACCAGAAGCTGCCGCTCTTCCGGGGCGACGCGCAGTTCTCCAGCTGGCTGTACCGCATCGCCGCCAACAGCGCCCTCATGCGCCTGCGCAGGAAGCGGCGGGCGCCCGACGCCCTCACCGACCAGCCGCTCGAGCTGGCAGGCCCTCGCTTTTCCGCCGAGGGCAGCCTCGAGCCCACCTCCTCGAGCGATTGGTCGCAGCGCGCCGACGAGCGCATGATGTCGGGCCAGCTGGGGTCGGCCATCAACAAGGCGGTGGAGGAGTTGCCCGAGGACTACCGCACCGTCTTCCTCCTCAAGGACGTGGACGGCCTCTCCAACGAGGACATCGCCGAGTCGCTGGAGCTCACCGTCCCGGCGGTGAAGTCGAGGCTGCACCGCGCCCGGCTTGCCCTGCGCGAAAAGCTCGGCGAGTTCTTCGACCCCCCCGCCAAATGACCGACCTCCCGAATCCGCTCCCCCCGGAGTGCATCTTCTATTGGAGGTCGGTTACAGTACCGGCCGAGGGACCCTCACGGGCGGGACGCCTCTTTTGACCATGCAGCTTCATCATTGCAAAGAGTGCGTGGACCTCCTCGGCGAGTACGTCGAGGGAACCCTCCCTCCCGACCGCGCCAAGGCCCTCGAAGAGCACCTCAGCGCCTGCCCTCCCTGCATCACCTTCGTCCGCACCTACAAGGCGACCCGCGGCCTCTGCCGCAAGGCGCTCTCGCGCGAGATGCCCCAGGAGCTGATGAGCTCGCTCTCCAGCTTCCTCGGCAAGCACGTCCCGGGCTTTGCCCGCCCGAAGTCCGACACCCCGGCCGCGCCGGAAGATTCA
Organism: Deltaproteobacteria bacterium; assembly: GCA_025350525.1. GTDB lineage: Bacteria > Myxococcota > Myxococcia > Myxococcales > 40CM-4-68-19 > 40CM-4-68-19. The sequence continues at coordinate 2,127 of JANXXR010000420.1, read as the reverse complement.
GCAGCCGACAGCGCGCCCAAAAAAGTCTAAACAGGAACTCATGAACTTCAAGTCCGAGGACGTCCTCCCTGCGCTGCGACGCGCGAGAGGAAAGGGCCTCTCGTTGAAACAGCTCGAAGGCCAGCTTCACGCCGGCCGCAACTCCACCCAGCAGCTTCGCCGCACGCTCGCGCAGCTCCTCAAGGAAGGGCAGGCCACCTTCGACGGGCAGCACTACCGCGAGGCGCCGCAGGCCGCCGCCAGGCCCGCGCGCGGGGAGAAGGCGCGCGAGGAGCACAAGGCGCGGGAGGAGCACAAGCCGCGCGACGCGCACAAGGCGCGCGATGAGCACAAGGCGCGCGACGAACACAAGCCGCGCGAGGAGCACAAGCCCGCGCCGCGCCACGCTCCGGCCGCCATGGTCGAAGGCGCCCGCGCCCGCCGCGAGCAGCAGAAGGGCGAGGTCGCGCCGGACGTGCGCAAGGCCGGCGCGCAGGTGACCGGCGTCATCCACATCAAGTCGGAAGGCTACGGCTTCGTCTCGCCGCTGCTCGGCGAAGGCGGGCGCGACAACGACCTCTTCGTGCCGCCCCAGTACATCAAGGACGCGCTCGACGGCGACGTGGTCCTGGCGCGCGCCATCAAGGGCCGCGACGGGCGCCTCGCCGGCGAGGTGCTGGAAGTGGTCGAGCGCCGCCGCCAGCTCGCGCTCGGCATCTACCAGGCGAAGGACCAGGCCACCTGGGTGATCCCGCACGACCGCAACCTCGCCGAGAACATCTCGGTGCCGCGGCACGCAAAAGCGCGGGACGGCGAGATGGTGAAGGTGCGGCTCCATCGGGAGGGTGGGGCGGCGCGAGATGGGAGGAATGGGCTGTCGGGTGAAATCATCGGCATCCTCGGCGCCCGCGGCGATCCGCGCTTCGAGATCCTCGCCAGCGCTTACGCCGAGGGCTTCTCCGACGAGTTCGACCCAGCCACCACCATCGCGGCGCAGAGCATCCCCGACCGGGTTCATCCGGAGGAGATCACCGCCCGCCGCGACCTGCGCCACCTGCCGCTCGTCACCATCGACGGCGAGGACGCCCGCGACTTCGACGACGCCGTCCACGTCTCGCGCACGCCTTCGGGATACCGGCTGGTGGTGGCCATCGCCGACGTGGCCCACTACGTGCGGCCCTCGGGCCCGCTCGACCGCGAGGCGCTGCGGCGCGCGACCAGCGTCTACTTTCCCGGGACCGTTTTGCCCATGCTGCCGGAGCGGCTCTCCAACGGCATCTGCTCGCTCAACCCCGACGTGGACCGGCTCTGCATGGTCTGCGACCTGGCGCTCGACAAGAACGGCAAGCCGCTGCACGCCGACATCTACGACGCGGTCATGCGCAGCCACGCGCGCCTCACCTATACGCAGGTGGCTCAGGCGCTCTCGGGCGAGGTCCCGGCGGACCTGAAGCTGCTGCTCGGCGATCTCGAGGTGGCGCACGAGCTGGCCAAAAAGCTCACCGCCCAGCGAAAGCAGCGCGGCTCGCTCGACTTCGACCTGCCGGAGTCGAAGATCATCCTCGACGAGGAGGGCAAGGTCCGGGAGATCGCGCGCCGCCCGCGCAACGACGCGCACCGGCTGGTCGAGGAGTTCATGCTCGCCGCCAACGAGGGCGTGGCCCGCTTCTTCGACGTGCGCGGGCTGCCGACGCTCTATCGCATCCACGACCAGCCCGACGGCGACAAGCTCGACGCCTTCGCCGCGCTGGCCCGCTCGCACGGCTTCGAGTTGCCGGTGGGCGACGCGCTCACCCCGTCCGTGCTCAATGAATTTCTCAAGGCGGTGGAAGGAAAGCCGGCGCAGAAGGCGCTGAATTCACTCCTCCTGCGGGCGATGATGCAGGCGCAGTACAGCCCCGACAACATCGGCCACTACGGCCTCGCGGCCCCGACCTACCTGCACTTCACCTCGCCGATCCGGCGCTATCCGGATCTGATGGTGCACCGGCTCCTCAAGGAGCACTGGGCGCGCGCGGGCGTGCCGCTGTCGGGTCACAAGCGGGACGCCGAGGAGGAGCGCCTCGCCGGCGTCTCCGCACAGTGCTCCGAGCGCGAGCGGGCCGCGATGAAGGCCGAGCGCGACGCCGACGCCTTCTACGCCGCGCT
>JANXXR010000335.1 GCA_025350525.1 Deltaproteobacteria bacterium | reverse complement strand
TCGCTTTCCTCGCCGGCGCGCTGGCGACGTTGATCGCGGCCTTCTTCTGCTGGAGCATCCTGCGCGCGCGGGGGGCGGTCCGCCCGCTGCCCGCCGAGACGCACATCGTCCTGCCGGTGCTGGCGGTGCTGTCCTTGCTCTCGCTGCGGGTCGATCCGGCGCCGCGCCTCGCCATCCTGGAATTGTGCGCGGGCGGCGCGGTGCTCTCGCTCCTGAGCGGCATGCGCCTGCGCGCGGCGCATCCAGCGCGGCTGCCGCACACGCTCCTCGCGCTCTTGGCGCTGGGCTGCGTCGCCTATGTCGCCGTCTACCGCAGCGACCTCGTCGGCATGGTGCAGGAGACCTTCCGCGCCGGGCCGGAGTAGAGTCCGCGCCAATGCCGTCATCGCCAGAGGAAAAAGGCTTCGGCCAGGCGGACCCCTTGCTCCGGCGCTGGGCCGAGAAAGTCTTCCAGCCCGAGGACGAAGTGCTGCGCGAGATCCGCGAGCGCAGCATCCGCGAAGGCCTGCCCGCCATCGCGGTGGGCAACTTCGACGGGCTGCACCTCGAGGTGCTGGCCCGCGCTGCCGGCGCGCTGAAGGCGGTGGAGATCGGCACGCTGGGCGGCTACAGCGGCGTCTGCCTCCTGCGCGGGATGGGGCCGCACGGCGTCCTCCACACCTTCGAGTTTTCGGAGAAGCACGCCCGGGTGGCCGGCGAATCGTTCCACAAGGCGGGCGTCGCGGCGCGCGCGCACATCCATCTCGGGCCGGCGGCGACGACGCTGCGCGAGATCGACGCCGAGGCGCCCTTCGATCTGGTTTTCATCGACGCCGACAAGGTCGGCTATCCGGCGTACCTCGCCTGGGCCGCGGACCACCTGCGCGAAGGAGGGCTGCTCCTCGCCGACAACGCCTTCGGCTTCGGCGAGATCCATCGCGAGAGCACGGACCCCGGCGTCGTCGCCCTGCAGAAGTTCAACCAGGAGCTGGCGGGCGGCGGGCGCTTCCGCGCCACCATGCTGCCGACGGCGGAGGGGTTGGCGATGGGCGTGAAGGTGAGGTGAAGCGGCTGCGGGCTTCGGGCCGTTCGCTCACTGCACGGCGCAGCCTGCCGCGCGGAGGGTCAGCTTCCGCGCACCGAGGCGTCCGCCTTCTCGACTTCTTCGGCGCGGGCCTTGCGCCAGGCCTTGAGCTTCTCGCGCAGCTCCGGCCGCTTGCCGCCCATGATGGCGATGGCGAGCAGCGCCGCGTTGGCCGCGCCGGCCTTCCCGATGGCGAGCGTCCCCACCGGAATGCCCTTGGGCATCTGCACGATGGAGAGGAGCGCATCGGCGCCGCCCAGCGTGGTCGAGGGCACCGGCACCCCCAGCACCGGAAGGATGGTCTTGGCCGCGACCACTCCCGGCAGGTGCGCGGCCCCGCCGGCGCCGGCGATGAGCACCTCGAGCCCGCGCTGCTCGGCCGTCTGCGACCACTCCAGCACGGCCTCGGGAGTGCGGTGCGCGGAGAGCACGCGGATCTCGTACGCGACGCCGAACTCCTTGAGGATGTCTGCCGCCCCTTGGAGGACGTCGAGATCGGTCTTGCTGCCCATGATGATGCCAACCAGCGGATTCGCCATGGCGCGCGGGTAACATCCGGCGCGCGCGGGGTCAAGCTGTTACCCTGCGCCGCGTGAACCATCTCCTCTTCGACGTGCGGGGGCTCAAGCTGCATGCGCTCGAGCGCGGGCAGGGCGAGCCGGTGCTCCTGCTGCATGGCTGGCTGGACCACGCGCACTCGTTCGACCTGTTGGCGCCGCTGCTCTCGGGCCGCACGGTGGCGCTGGATTTCCGCGGGCACGGCGATTCGCAATGGGTCGGGGCGGGCGGCTTCTATCATTTCCTCGAATATGTGGCCGATCTCGACGAGGTGGTGGAGCAGCTCTCGCCGTTGGCGCCCATCCGCATCGTCGGGCATTCGATGGGCGCTGCCGCGGGCTTGATCTATGCGGCGGCGCGGCCGGGCCGGGTTTCGCACTTGACGCTGATCGACGCCGTGCCCCTGAGCATCTCGGCGCAGGAGATTCCGGCGCGGCTGACCAGCTACCTGGCCGACCTGCGCAAGACGCCGCGCAAGCGGCGGCGGGTGGACTCCGTCGAGGACGCGGCGGAGCGCCTGCTGCGCAACAACGCCGCGCTCTCCGGGGCCGCGGCGCAGCTGCTCGCCGAGCACGGGGTCTCCCCCGATCCGGAGCAGGATGGAATGCTCGCCTGGAAATGGGATCCGCTGTTGCGCGCGCATTCTCCCTTGCCGGTGACGGAGGAAGCCGTGCAGTTGATCTGCGCGCAGGCCACCGCGCCCATGCTGGCCATTCGCGGCGAGAAGGGAATGCTCGCGCCCGAGGGCGAGCTGCGCGCGCGCTTTCCGCATTTGAAGTTATCGGTGCAAACCATTCCGGGCACCGGCCATCATGTCCACCTCGACGCTCCGGAAGAAGTGGCGCGGCTGATCGCGGCCCCCTAAGCGACCAGCCGGAATCTCGCCTGCGCGGCAGTGGGTGTCAGGCCAGGTCTGCGGTTGACACCCGTCAACTTCGGGGAGCGCCGAGCAGCGCCCGCAGCATGCTCTTGGTGCGAACGCTCAATTGCTGGATGGCCCCTGCCTTCTCGGCCGAGAGAGCCCCGAGGGTACAGGCGAGGTCCACCGCGGCAACCAGCTCATGCAAAGAGTTGTT
>JANXXR010000301.1 GCA_025350525.1 Deltaproteobacteria bacterium | reverse complement strand
TGCTCGCGGGCATTGTCGGCGACAACCTGGGCCTGCAGAACATTCCCTGCACCAAGGTGGAAGGCGCGTGCGCATCCGGCGGCATCGCCTTCCGGCACGCGGTACTGGCGGTCGCGACCGGGCAGTGCGACGCGGCGCTGGTGGTCGGGGTGGAGAAGATGACCCACGCCACCACGCCGGAAGTCACCGCGGCGCTGAACTGCGCGATGGACAACCGCGCCGACGGCGTGAGCGGGCTCACCTTTCCGGGCCTCTTCGGCATCGCCTGGCGCGTCCATGCGCAGCGCTACGGCACCACGCGCGAGCAGGTCTCCGCGGTGGTGATGAAGAACAAGCGCAACGGCCTGAAGAACCCTCTGGCGCAGATGGGCGCGGAGCTGACCCGTGAGCTGATCGCGGCCTCGCCCTTCATCTGCGACCCGCTCCAGCTCTACGACTGCTGCCCGGCCAGCGACGGCGCCGCCGCGCTGGTGCTGGTCGCGAGCGATCGCGCGCCCCGCCGCAAGGGAGCGCGCATCGACGTCGCTGCCACCGTGCAGACGCGCGGCTCGGCGCGCATCGCCGGGCACCCGGATCTCTGCTCCTTCGACGCGACGGTGGAAGCGGCGAAGCGCGCGTACCAGGCGAGCGGCCTTTCTCCCAAGGACATCGACGTCGTCGAGCTGCACGACTGCTTCTCCATCGCGGAAGTGATCGACTCCGAGGACCTGGGCATCGCGCCGCGCGGCAAGGGCGCGGTCTGGGCGGCGGAGGGGCGGACATCTATGGGGGGCGAGATCCCCATCAATCCCAGCGGCGGGCTGCTCGCCAAGGGACATCCGGTCGGCGCCACCGGCGTGGGTCAACTCTATGAGACGACGTTACAGCTCCGGGGAAAGCATCCCAACCAGGTGAAGGACGCCGCCATCGGGTTGACGCACAACCTGGGCGGCACCGGCGTGGCCTGCACCGTCAACATCCTCAAGCGATCGGACGCCTGAAATGCCCGCCGCCGAACGACCTGGCGTGCAGATCCTCCGTTGCCAGCGCTGCGGCACGCTCGACGCCGGGCCGCGCCTGCTCTGCCCGAAGTGCCACGCCTCCGCGCTGGATCCGCAGGAGGTGGACGGCGCCGGCACGCTGCTCTCGTGGACGGTGATCCGGCGGGCACCGGCCAGGCTCAAGTCGCTCGTCCCCTACGCGGTCTGCGTCGTCGATCTCGACGCCGGCGTGCGGGTCACCGGACGGTTGCGCTCCATCGAGGGCGGCGCGTGCGGGACCAGGGTCCATTGCGTGGCCCGCGAAGGCGCGGTCGCCATCTTTTCCGCCGAGGTCTGAGATGAGCAACGACATCCTCATCGAGAAGCACGGCGCGGTGCGGCTCATCACCATCAACCGCGCGCGCAAGATGAACAGCCTCGACTTCGCCGCCAACGACGCGCTCGTCGCTGCCTGGCGCGAGTTCGATGCCGACGAAGAGGCGCGCGTGGCCGTCGTCACCGGCAAAGGCGACACCGCCTTCTGCGCAGGCGCCGATCTCAAGACGTACACGATGGCGTTTGCGAACAGTCCGGCACCGGAATTCCGGCGTCGGTACACCAACGGCCCGGGCTTCGGCGGCATCACCCGCAACCTCGACATCTGGAAGCCCATCGTCGCCGCGGTGAACGGCTTTGCCATCTCCGGAGGTTTCGAGCTCGCGCTCGCCTGCGACATCCGCTTCTGTTCGCCCAACGCGGAGTTCGCGCTGCAGGACGCGAAGTGGGGCTTCCACGCCTGCGATGGCGGCCTCATTCGCCTCCCGCAGATCGTGGGCCTCGGGCACGCGATGGAGATCATCCTCAGCGGCGACCGCGTTGACGCCGAGCACGCGCAGCGCATCGGGCTGGTGAACCGCATCTACCCGCAGGCCGAGCTGCTCGCCAAGACGCTGGAGTTCGCGCAAATGCTGGCGCGGCGCTCACCGCTCTCGCACCGCTTCGCGAAAGAGGTGATGAAGCGGTCGGTGGGCCTCCCACTCGAGGAGGCGCTGCGGATGGAGTCGCGCTCCTTCTACGACGTGGGCCGCACCGAGGACCTCGCCGAGGGCACCACCTCGTTCCGCGAGCGTCGCGAGGCAAAGTTCAAGGGCCGCTAACGGCCCGATCCGGAGGTTCGCATGAGCTCGAACGCGAGGCGCAGGACCGTGGCGATGGCGTTGTATGCGGCGGCGGCGTTCGCGCTGCCCGCGGCCGCCGTCGAGGTGGTGAAGGTGGGCGTCGTCGAAGGGCTGAGCGGGCCGCCGGCCATCACCGACTTCGGCGAGTCGTATCTCCAGGGCCTCAAGCTCGCCCTCAAGGACTACGCCGAGCACGGCGGCAAGCCCAGGATCGATCTCGTCGTCTACGACGACGAGGCCAACCCACAGCGCGCGGTCTCGCTCGTGCAACGCCTGATCCAGAACGACAACGTCTCCGCCGTCGTCGGCACCGTGAGCAGCGGCAACGTGATGGCGTTCGCTCCCATTTTGCAGCGCGCGGAGATCCCGCTGATCGCGGGGCCCTCCATCGCGACCAATATCACCACCGACTTCATCAGCCAGAAACCGAGCTACATCTTCCGCTGCTCCATGGTTGAAAAGTTTCAGATCGAGGCAATGCTCGACTGGGGCGTGAAGCACTTCAAGAAGATTGGTCTCATCCACTCCACCACCGGGTACGGCAGCTTCGCCGCCAAGTCGATCGCCGCAGGAGTCAAGCAGCGCGGCGCGACGCTCGCCGCGGTCGAGGCTGCGGCCCCCGGCGTGAACGATCTCACGCCGCAGATGCTCAAGATGCGCGACGCCGGCGTGGATCTGGTGCTCGACTTCCACGAGTCATTCGAGCTCTTGTTCCGCCCGATGGCCGCGCTCAACTATCGGCCCGTCGTCGCCGGCAACTGGGGCCTCTCGTCGCTGAAGGTGGAGCAGGTCGTCGGCGCGAAGACCCTGGAGGGCACGGTGATGGGCCAGGCGCTCGACCTGGCAGCGCCCGCCGCGAAGGCGTTCGACGGGCGCATGCGCAAGGAGTACGGCAAGAGCTACCGCTGGCCGGTGCTCGCCGCGCTCGGGTACGACGCCGGGCAGATCCTCACCGCTGCCGTCTCCAAGGCGCAGTCGGCGGACCCCAAGGTGCTGCGCGATGCGATCGAGAACGTGGACGGCATCAAGGCCATCACCGCGACGCCTTCGCATCCGTTCAGCCCCACCGACCACGAATGCCTCAAGCAGAAGGACGTCTTCCTCGGCGTGTGGAAGAACGGCGAAGTGGTGCGGCTCGAGCCGAAGCGCTGATCGCGCATGTCCTGGGCGAACTTCCTGCAACTCCTCGTCAGCGGCCTCGCGATGGGCGCGATCTACACGCTCACCGCGAAGGGGCTGTTCATCGCGCACCTCGCGACCAACCGCCTCAACTTCGCCCAGGGCGACTTCCTCATGATTGCGGCGCTGCTGACGCTGGCGCTGCGCAACGCGGGCGTGCCGGTGCCGGTGGTGATTGCGGCGGTGGTCCTGCTCCTCGGCCTCGGCGGATGGCTCCTCGAGCGCGGGTTCATCCGGCCGCTCGACCGGCTCGGCTTCCGCGGCGGCGGCGAGTACTCGTGGATCCTCACCACCGCTGGCGCGGGGCTCATCGTGCAGAACGTGGCGGAGCTCGTCTGGGGCAAGAGCGGGCAGTATTCGCCGCCGCTCTTCACCCGGACCAACGAGCCGGTTCGCTTTCTCGGCGTGGGAGTCTATCCGGAGCAGCTGGCGGTGATCGCCGTGTCCATTGTAGTGGTGGCGGGGTTCTACTGGTTCCTCTTCCGGACGCGCTGGGGCAAGAGCATCTACGCCGTGGCCTTCAACCCGGACGCGGCGCTGCTGCTCGGTATCGACGTGCGGCGCATGGTGGTGCTGGTCTTCGCGCTCGCCTCGATTCTGGCCGGGATCTCCGGCGTGCTGGCGG
>JANXXR010000283.1 GCA_025350525.1 Deltaproteobacteria bacterium | reverse complement strand
GGCTTCTTGCCGAGGCGGTCGCGGGCGAGGAAGAGGCGCTGCTTGCGCGCGTCCCAGATGGCGAAGGCGAACATGCCGGCCAGGCGCTCGGGCAGCGCGTCGCCCCACTCCTCGTAGCCGTGGACGAGGACTTCGGTGTCGCAGCGGGACCGGAAGGTGTGGCCGCGCGAGATCAGCTCGTCGCGCAAGCCGAGATAGTTATAGATCTCGCCATTGAAGGTAATGGTGACGGCGCCGTCCTCGTTGTGCATCGGCTGCGCGCCGTTGAGCGACAGGTCGATGATGGAGAGCCGCCGGTGACCCAGCGCCACCGCTCCCTTGATGAACGCGCCACTGCCGTCGGGCCCGCGGTGGGCGATGACGTCGGTCATGCGCTTGAGCAGCGCCTCGTCCGCCGGACGTTCGCGGTCGCGATTTACGAAGCCGCTGATGCCGCACATGGTGCTTCCTCCTTCGGATGCTGCGCCGTGCCGGCTCCGCCCCTCGCGGGGGAACCCCGCTCCTCCGGCGGATGCTGCGCCGTGCCGGCTCCGCCCGTCGCGGGCTCCTCGAAGCCGTAGAGCGAAAGAATGCGGGCCAGGCTGTCAGCCGCGGGCGCTCCAACCGACCGCGCCGGGCGGGCGGAGATCTCGCCCGCGGCTTCCAGCAGGCCCTTCGACAAAGACGATGCGTCGCCCGGCGCCACCAGCTTCACCTCGGCGGGACGGTTGCCGACGCGGGTCGCGACCACGGTGCGTCCCAGCGCCAGCGCTTCGCGGACGCTGACGGAGTCGCCGTCCGCCAGAGTGGGGCGGACGAAGACATCGCAGGCGGCGATGAGGGCGAGAGCTTGAGGCCTGGGCAGTTCGCCAAAGCGGAACGGCGGCTTCGGGCTGCCGGTTTCGGGCTCCGTGCCTCGGGCCTCGCTTCCCGGTCCATAGAGAGCAAGCCTCGCCGACGGCAGCGACTTCTGCACCTGCTCGAAAGCGCGCAGGAGGATTTCTTCGCCGTACTCCGGGCGCGGGGCGACCATGGCGCAGAACAAAGGAGAGGCTTCGGCGCGCAGCGCGGCCAGGCCTTCCGGCGGCGCGCCGGGCTGGAGGAACTCGAGGGAGAACGCCGGCAGCACCACGGCGCCCGGGACGTCGAGGGCGGTGCGGATCTCTTCGTTGACGGCGATGACCGTCGAGAACTGCCGCAGCACCGCCGTGGCCATCCGCTGGCGCAGCGTCGATTCGGCGAGCCAGGCCGGACCCAGGCCCGAGTGCAGCGTGATCAGCGCCGGCCGCGATGCCAGGCGCCCCGCCGCCGCGCACACCGAGGCCAGCATCCACGACTTGGGGTTGGCGCCGTTGGTGTGCAGGTGGATCTGGTACCCGCGGGCGCTGAACGACGCGAGCAGCCCGGTGAACCGCGCGATGCTTCCCGCCGGCGTCACGCCGTCCGCGGGGAGCTGCCCCTTGCCGATGTCGAGGACTTCACAGACGCCGCCCCGCGCGCGCACGGCGCGGAAGAGCTCGTCCACGTGCGTCGCGACCCCGCCGTTCGGTGGCGGATAGTCTCCGACGAGGAGGACCTTGGGCGGCGTCATGGCAGCCCCAACCTGTGCAGCCGATCGCAAGCGGGCAATGGCTAGGCGCGCTGAAGCGAGCGGCCGGGGAAGGAGATGCCGGTGTGCAGCGCGGGAACGCGGCCGACGGCGGCGTAGCAGCGGGCCAGCTCCTGGGCCACGGCGCGGGGCGTGGCGATCTCGAGGGCCGCCTGGCGGGCCTGCTCGCCCACCTTCCGGGCCAGCTCCGGGTCGTCGATCACCTGCGCCAGCCGCGCCGCCAGCGCCGCCGGAGCGCGGGGCGGCACCAGCCAGCCGGTGCGCCCTTCGCGGATCCAGGTCGGGTGCGAGCCGATAGCCGTGGCCACCACCGGCGCTCCGACAGCCAGCGCCTCGGGAATGGGGTCGGGAGAGTTGCCGCTGCGGCTCGGGCCGATGACCGCCACCGCCCGCGAGAACACGGCCGGAAGCTGCTGCAGGGAGATGCCGTGCACCACCACGCGGCTGAGCATGCCGGCCTGCTCGGCCTGGGCGCGCAGCTTGCGGGCCTCGGAGCCCTCGCCGGCGATGAGGAGCTTGAGCTTGGGCCGGCTCCGCGCCAGCGAGAGGAAGGCGAGCAGCAGATCCTGGTGGCCGCGATCGGGGCCGTCGCAGGGAGAGGCGGCCACCACCCAGCGGATGGCGGGGTCGAGCATGGGCGGGAAGATCTGCGCGGCGCGCAGGTCGTCGTGGACGTCGATCATGCTGCGCAGGACGCAGGTGCTGGCGGGCGGCGCGCCCAGGTTGATGAGGGCTTCGCGCACCGAGGCGGCGCCGCACAGCGTCCGGCTGGCCATGCGGGCGGCGTGGGCGGTGGTGGTGCAGAGGTCTTCGCGGCCGGCCTGCACCAGCAGCGGCACGTCGAGAAACTTGGCGACCACTCCGGAGGAGAGGTGGTTCTTGCGGCTGTGCACGACGGCGGGCTTCATCCGGTACAGCTCGCGGGCCATGCCGACCACCGAGTGGCCCGACACGCTCTCCAGCTTGTACCCGTACTCGCGCAGCGCCTCGGCTACGTTGCGATCCGCCGCCCCGACGTACGCGATCCTTCGCATTGGGTTCCGCATGGCCCGCCCTCCCACCTTGGCTTCCTCGGGATGGAGGAAGCGCCCGCTTGCAAGGTGTAGAGGGGGGCTGTCGAAGGCAAGAGCCCCCGGCGCCGAAAAGCGGCCGGGGGAGCAAGCGCCCCAAGTCGCTATTTCAACAGCTGCGGGTAGAGGGCGTACCCGCAGCGAGGGGCGGGAGTCCTGGCCGCAGGGACGATGAGGGAGCCGTCGCGGCCTACCGAGCTATAGAAGTAGAACTCGGGAACGCTGGCGCAGCCGCACGACTTGCCCGAGATCGCCAGGATTTCCAGCGCGCCGCCGCACTGGCCACCCGAGCCCCAGGTCGCGTAGGCCCTTCCGCCGCGGACCACGTAGAGCTTGTTGGTCGCGCGCGCCTGCAACCAGTCCGGCAGCGGCTCGGTATTTTGCTGGCCGTCGCGCAGCACGTATTGGGCGGCGCCTGCGTGGTCATAAAGCACCAGCTTGCCGTCGGGGAGGAAGGCGGTTGAGCCCGGCGTGAGGAGGAGGAACCAGGGGGTCATTGCCGCACCTGCGCCGTCGTACCAGCGGGCGTACTGACCAAACGGGTCGCCCTGGGCGAAGACCAGCGCGTGGCCGGCGATGTTGACGGCCACGCCGGTTACGGTCTTGTGCTCGGCGTCGTCGAGGCCCGTGTAGAACTGGACGGCGCCCGTCTTGTCGAAGCGCTCCATATCGTTGATGTAGCCGGGCACGCTCTTGTAGCTGATCACGGCCACGGTGCCGCCCGAAGGATCCACCGCCGCGAAGGCATTGCTGTCCCGCTCGCCCGAGGTGAGCGCCGAGCCCGAGGTCATGGCCCCGTCGTGCGAAAAATGGGTGAGGGCGCGAAAGTTGCTGACGCCGTTTTCCGAGAACTTGGTGAAGCCCGACGGCTGGCTGAAGACCATCGAGCGGCCGGAGTCGCCGCCGTAGGTACGCTGCCCGATCTCGACGGCGTTTCCGTTCTGGATGGTGAAGAAGGCGTAGCCGGGGAAGCTGTGATCTCCGCCGTCGATGACCGTCCACTCGAGGACGAAGTTGCCGGTGACGTCGCCGCCGCCCGCTCAGTCGTTCACCGTGACGGTGACGACGGCCGGCTCCGGGTCGGTGACCTCCACCCCCGCCGGACTTGATTGCGGGAACAATTGCTCGGCCCAGTTTCCTGCGGGCACCACCGTGACGTTGACCGCGA
>JANXXR010000282.1 GCA_025350525.1 Deltaproteobacteria bacterium | reverse complement strand
CGGCGGCACGCTCTTCTTCGACAACTTCAACCGCACGCTCGCCTCCGGTCTGGGTCCGTCGTGGCGGATCGACTCGGGCGCCTGGCGCGACAACGACAAGGCCAACTCGGACGCGGACGCTCCCGATGAAGCTTCCGTGATCGGCCTCAGCTGCGCCGACTGCAGCGTGGAGGCGAAGATGGTGAACTTCGGCGCCACCACGGCCGCGCTCGATCTGCGCCACACCTCGACCGGCGACCGGTACGACGTGGCGCTCCTCGCCAACGGCCACCTCCAGATCCGCCGGCACAACGGAGGCGTCGTCACCGTCCTCGGCGACGTGCCCAGCGGGATCGCCGACCTGACCAGCTGGTCGACCATCGCCCTGAGCGCGACGGGCGCAGGCCCGGTGCAGTTGGTCGCTGCGGTCGACGGGGTGGCGAAGGTCTCGGCGGTGGACACCTCGGCCGCTGCCATCACCACGGCGGGCACCGCCGGTCTCTGGACCAACCTCTCCGGCGTGCTGTTCGACGATTTCACCGTGACCGACATGTCGAGCGGCGGAGCTGTCGATGCCGGAACTCCTGATGCCGGAACTCCCGATGCCGGCACGCCCGACGCCGGCACTCCTGACGCGGGCACTCCTGACGCCGGCTCCCCCGACGCCGGCTCCCCGGACGGCGGCACGCCCGGCACCGTGATCTTCGCCGACGACTTCCAGCGCACGCTCTGCTGCGACCTGGGCCCGAACTGGTTCATTCCCGTCGGCGGATGGCGCGACAACAACAAGGCCAACTCCGATCGCAGCGGGCTCGATCGCGCCGTGGTGGCGGGGGTCTCCTGCGCCGACTGCGGCATCGACGCGAGGATGGTCAACTTCGGTGGAGGCGAGGCGATGCTCGAGCTGCGCGGCGCGGGCGGCGACCGCTACGCCCTGGCGCTGCGGGCCGACGGCGTCCTCGAGATCCGGCGGTACCGCGGCGGCACCAGCACGGTGCTCGCCAGCGCCCCGAGTGGGGTGCCTGACATCGCCAACTGGTCAAGCTTCACCTTCGTGGTGAAAGGCGGCTCGCCGGTGGTGTTGACCGGGTCCGTCAACGGCGTGGTGAAGGTAGCGGCTCAGGACTCCGGCAGCCTCGCGCTGACCGGGTCGGGGACCGCGGGGCTCGCCGCCATCCAGTCCGGCATCCTCTTCGACAGCTTCAAGCTGACGGCGAGGTAGCGCACGGCGGCCGCAGCAGGGCCGCGCATCACCGCGGCTGCAGGCGCTCGCGATCTCGTGGAAGCGGGCGCACTGCACGGGATCGCGCAGGTTGGGGTCGGAGCGGAAACTCGCGGCGGCCGTTGCCGAACGCCCCCGAAGGCCTTGCCGGAAACGCCGGCAGCTCCGGCGCCGTCGCCACCTAGAGCGGCGTCCGCGCGCCTTACGCAGGCGTGAGTAGGAATCCGCCATATCGGATTCGGCAGCGGTTGCTGACGCTCAAGCATCCACAGCTAGCCCGCCTGCGGGCGGCCGGCCGGCATCGACGGTTCGTATCGGCGCGGGCACGGCACGGACGGCTCGAGGGTCCAGCCGATGCGCAGCAGCCAGGTGCGCGGCGGCGCGACCGGCGCGTCATCGCCGGGGCGGGTGTCGACGAAGGCGGCGGACGAGAGCGGGTCGCGCCATCGCGCAGGGAGCGGTTCCCGCGTGTGGTGCCGGTAGTTGCCCAGCACGTAGCGGACGGCATTGGCCACCTCGCGCCGCGAGGCCAGCGCGCGGGCGTGGTACCGGTCGGCGAAGACGGCGCCCTTGCGCGCGGCCAGCGCATTGAGCCTCCGCGCGATGCGGATGGCCAGCCCCTGCATCGCCCGCGACAGGGCCTCGCTGCTCTCCACCTCGACGATCAGGTGCAGGTGGTTTCCCTGGATCGAGTAATGCACGACTCGCATGCCCAAGCGGATACGGGCGGCGCGAAAGGCATCTTGCAGCACCCGCGCGCGGCCCTGCGAGCGCAGATATCCGACGCCCGGCTGCAGCCGAAGCGTGACGTGCACCGGGTGGCGCTGGGCGATGGCGCCGTGCCGAAGATGCGGAACGCCCGGCCCCCGCAGGCCGGAGCGTTGGTGCAGGCGCGGCCGGCCAGCGCCCGGGCGGCGTCCACCCCACTGGGGCAAATCGAGCTGGAGCTGCTTGGCCATGTCGTCATCTTGAATAGCAGATATGATCGAAGAAGTCAAGCGGCGAATGCGACAGGGGACGGCGGTCGGGGGTGCAAACCAGATGGATCCTTTACAGGTCAGCACTTCGACATCCTTTCCACCTCGCGCCCATTGCACCGCGAAATCGCAGACAAAGGGCGATGCCTTGGAAAGCGACGGAGGCGATGAGGGCGCTCGTGTTGGAGTGGAAGCGGATGGAAGGAGGCGGGCGGCTCCGTCGACTTGATACTGAGTTCTGCCGCGCATGCGGGGTGAGCCGGCCGAACGGATACGCCCTGGTGCAGCGCTTCTGGGAGCGAGCCACTAGACTAGACCTGCGCGCCGTCGAGGAGAAGTCGCGGCGGCCGCTCTCCAATCCGCAGACGCCCGAGGTCGATATTAGGTCCTCCAGACGCACAACGCGATGCCGAGGCGGGGCCCTCGCAAGCCTCGCGCGATTTCGTCGAGAGCCACCCCGCAGCGGGCAGCGGCCGCCACAAACGCGAGCTGCCGTGGGTGGACTACTCTGCGGCTATGCTCCTCGCGCTGCTCCTCCTCGCCCAGCTCCAGCCGCTCCCGCCGCAGCTGGTGGCGCTCGATTCCGACCAGGGCCGCAGGCTCCTCGCCGAATCCACCGCCAGCCGCGACTTCTTCGCGCTGGTGGGGACCTTCGAGCAGCAGCGGTCTTCGGCCCTCTGCGGCGTGGCCGCGAGCGTGGCGGTGCTCAACGCGCTGCCGCTGCGCGCGCCGGAGCTGCCCTCGATGTCCCCGTGGCGCGCCTTCACCCAGGAGAACGTCTTCGACCAAGCCGCGCTGGAGGCGGTCGGCCGCGGCGGCGCCACCCTGCAGCAGCTGGCGTCGTACCTGCGCTCGGCCGGCGCCGACGCCCGCGCGGTGCACGCCAGCGACACCACGCTTGCGGAGTTCCGGACCGAAGCCGCCAGAAACCTGGCCACCGCCGGCGACTACCTCCTCGTCGACTTCCTCCGCGCCGAGCTGGGCCAGGACTTCGGCGCCCACTGGTCGCCGCTGGGCGCCTACCACGCGGCGAGCGATCGCTTCCTGGTGCTCGACGTCAACCGCACCCGCTACCCGCCTTACTGGGCCAGGGCGGAAGACCTCTTCCGCGCCATGAACACCAGCGACCCCGACGCAGGCGCCTCCCGCGGCTACCTGGTGGTCGCGGCGCAGGCGGGAGCGCCGGCGCGGGTGCCGATCCCTGTGGGCCACAGGCTCTTCCGCTGGGTGGCGGCGGCGGCGCTGGGGATCTTCCTCGCAGGTGCGCTGGCCGGCGGGCTCCTTGTCCGCTTCCGCCTCACTCGACGAGGGCGCTGAGGGCGCCCGACAGTCCGGCCGCGGCGTGGGCGCTCTTCTCCTCGCAGGCGGCGCGGGCCGCGCGCAGATCGGCGCGGAAGCGGAAGGCCTTCAGCTGTTCGGCCGTCCGCAGATCCCGCTGCGGCCCGAGCAGGGCGTCGACGGCGGCGGTCAGGCGCGCGGTGTCTTCGCCCAGCTGCTCGAGCGATTGCAAGAGCTCGTCCACGGCCTGCGCGCTCTCCTGCAACACCGCGTCGATATAGGCCGCCGTCTTCCGCTCCTGCGCCGTCCAGAGCCGCGCCCCCTGCAGGGAGAGCCTCTCCATCGAAGCGCGGCGCTGCTGCTGCAAAAGCGCCAGCGCGCGCCAGGCCTCCGCGAAGAGGGGCGCTCTCTGCCGGTAGAGCTGGACCAGCGCGCGGTCGAGCTCGGCGTCCTCTTTGGAGAGCTGCACGCCGCCCTTCCCCAGCGTGAAGGCGAAGCTGCGGCCGGCGAGCTGCGCCTCGCTGGCCTCGAGCGCGTCGAAGGGCTGCGCGGTGATGCAGGCCTCGCCCAGCTCGGCGCGCAGGGCCGCCGCGTACGACGCCCGCAGCTCCTGCTGCCGCTGCCGGAGCCAGAGCCCTGTCGCGCCGGCGGCGAGGATGCCCAGGACCACGCCCAGCGCGCCCCAGGGAAGCCGCCGCGCCGGACGCTTCACCTTTCCCTCGAGGAAGATCTGGATCCGGGTGTTGCCGATCCGGACCACGTCGCCGTCGCGCAGGCGCGCCTGTGGGCCGCGCCGCTCGTTGACCCAGGTGCCGTTCTGGCTGCCGAGATCGCGGACCACGAGGAAGCCCTGCTCGGCGACGAACTCGCAGTGCTGGTGGCTGACGCCGTCGTCGGCGAGGGAGAGATCGTTGTCGCGCGCCCGGCCCACCCGCGTGCGCGGATGGCGGAACGGATGCCGCGTCCGGGTGCCGTCGGGATCCTGCACCTCGAGGATCGCCGACCAGGTCGGAGGGGCGGCTGGCGCGGGAAACGGGGCGAGGGGATCGATGTCCGATCCCCCCACGGTTTCGCCGCCGAATCAAGCTTGCGAACCGGCCGCGGATCGTGCTGATCAGGTCGCCGTGCAACCGATCCACAACGCCACGCCTCCGCGCGGGTCCACGGCGAGCGGAGCCAGGTCGTGAACCCGATCCGCAACGCGCCGCCGGCGCTTCCCCCCGGGTCCACGACGAGCGGAGCAAGGTCGTGAACCCGATCCGCAACGCGCCGCAGGCGCCTCCGCGCGGGTCCACGGCGAGCGGAGCACAATTGTGAAGATCCGCCGCCTCGAGATCACCGGCTTCAAGTCGTTCGCCGACCGGGTCGTCTTCTCCTTCGACGACGGCGTCACCGGCGTGGTCGGCCCGAACGGCTGCGGCAAGAGCAACGTGGTCGACGCCATCCGCTGGGCGATGGGCGAGCAGAGCGCCAAGCACCTGCGCGGCCGCGCCATGGAGGACGTCATCTTCGCCGGCTCGGAGTCGCGCCCCGCCACCGGCATGGCCGAGGTCTCGCTCACCTTCCAGAACGACGGGCGCAACGCCCCCGCGCAGTACGCGGGCTTCGGCGAGATCACCATCACCCGGCGCCTCTTCCGCAGCGGCGAGAGCGAGTACGCCATCAACAAGACCGCCTGCCGCCTGCTCGACATCACCGAGCTCTTCCTCGGCACCGGCGTCGGCACCCGCGCCTACTCGATCATCGAGCAGGGCCGCGTCGGGCAGATCGTCTCTGCCCGCCCCGAGGATCGCCGCTCGTTCATCGAAGAGGCCGCCGGGGTCACCAAGTACAAGTCGCGCCGCAAGGCCGCCGAACGGAAGATGGAGTCGACCCAGGCCAACCTGTTG
>JANXXR010000268.1 GCA_025350525.1 Deltaproteobacteria bacterium | reverse complement strand
GCCCCCCGGGCCACAAGAGGATCCCTTGCTGCGAGATAGATGTCTTCCCTCTCGGTGACCGCAATCGCGCGCGCTATGATGTTCGCATTCTGCGAGCATTCGGGCCTCGATCATCGTTTCGGCCAGTGGCCATCAGTTGACCGCATCCGCCGTCGGGGAGCGGGTGGCGGCGGGACGTGCGGGTTTGGGTAACGTGAGTAGGAGGTGGTCGAAGAGATCTTTGGGCTTCGCACCGAAGAACCGCTCGGCGGCGGTGGTGCCGTCGGGTCGGCGGAGAAAGAAGTTGTGCACGACGGTGAGTGCTTGGAGGCGGGCGGGGGAGATGCGATGCATGCCGTGGTGCTGGAGCGAGAGTTGACCGTTGCGGCCCTCGACGCAGGAGCTGGATCTCTGGAAAAGGTCGGCGCACTCGGCGGCGACGCGCTCGATGCTTGCGCGTTGCTGCGGAAGGAGGGTGGCGAGCATCGCGCTGACGCTGGGCAGGTCGCGCAGTCGGGCGGCCAGCGCGCGGAGCGGCGGGCGCGCGTCCGCCGGGCGTGCCTTGGGCGTGGCGCGTTCCACATATGCGGCGGGGATGAGGTGTTTCTCGACGACGTCGGCGACGTCGGGACCAAGGCCCAGGTTTCCGATTCGGGCTCGGACCTGTTCGTGAAAAAAGGCGAGCGTGCTGGTGAAAAGCGGGAGCAATCGATGCGCCTTGCGGATCCCCTGCAGACACCGCTCGGGCAGCGAAACCTCGTCAGCGATGGTGGCAATCGCAGCGAAGTGCTGCTCCAGTGCTTCGGTCACCTGAGCCGGGCTGCGCGGCTCTCCGGTCTTCAGGTCCACTGGGTGGTAGTCCTGTCCAATTCCACGAATCGCCTGATGGGCTCGCTCTTGTCGCGCCTCTGCGACTTCGCGCTCCGCTTGCGCCGCACACAGGGCAGCTTCCGCCGCGACGACGCGCTGCTCGAAGTTCGGTGGACGCCCCGGGCCATGAGCGCTCTCGGCAAAGGAGCGAGCCTGCTCGGCAGTACGGATGACCGACGCTGCGGCGTCCGCCACCGTCTGCTCCGCCTGCCGGACTTGTCCGGCCAGAGCGACGGAGGTCGCCCGCGCCAGCTCCTGCTGACAGTGGAACAGGTCGGGGCTGTGGTGAGCGCCAAGCCCTGTCCGTACATGGGCCAAGAGACCCTTTCCCTCGTCACTGGTCGACTGGATGACCCGCACGGGAAGGCCACAAAGCGCCCCCTGGAGCTTCTCATTCCACGTCGCTGCGTCCCGTCCCTCGGCGTAGCTTTCGAGGAGGATGAAGTTGGAGACGGGCTCCATGGCCACCAGGCAGGGGGCTGGGTGAAACGTCTCGTCCTGACAGGCCGTAATGTCCTTGGGCGGCATCTTCTCCGCCAGCCTCTCCCGCTCCTCGTCACCGAACCTGCCGATCGCCTTCTCCATCCCGACGGCGGCCTTCTGATGGCTCCCGAACGAATTGGCGACGAACGGCCTCAGCTTGGACAGCTCGATGACCTGCATGATCAAGCGCAGACCGCTCGGTCCCAGGAAGCCGAACACGAAGTGCAGCGCGACGAGCAGCCGGTGCAGACACGCCAGCCCCTCCGGGCTCTCGAAGAACCCGATCTCGGCGGGCGAGGCGTCCAGCATCGCCTTGCGCCCCATCCAGTGCTGCAGCGTCGTCCGCGGCACCTCGTGCTCACGCGCAAACGCCCGCTGGCTCGTCGCCCACCCGGACTCCATCTCGAACGCAGCGAGTTCCGCGGTCGATTCCTCGCGCTTCCACGATCGACGCGAGTAATCTACGTCCGCACGGCTCGGTTCTTGATCGGTTTGTTTGGTCACACATGCAGGCTGATCTCCCGAGCCGTGCTCTGCAACTTTTCAGCAAGCACCGTCGGACCCGCCAAGCACCCGTTGGCCGAAACGATGACCGAGGCCAAGAACGCGATCACTTTGTTCGCGATGAACGATTCGCGCTCCTTCTGTTTCTTGAGTATCTTGTCATCGCCGGTGACCACGATCATTTTTCTCCCGAGTATACTACGGAGATGTGGCGGGCCATCCCTGGAGCCCAACTGTGGATCGCCGCCAACAGCGACCATGGTCTTCCGATTGTGCGGTCGGAGCTGTTCAATCGGACGGTCGATGCCTTTTTCAGGGAGCCAGAGGCGATGCAGCCCTGAACCGCAG
>JANXXR010000216.1 GCA_025350525.1 Deltaproteobacteria bacterium | reverse complement strand
CTGGGCGAGGTCGAGGCCTGGCTCACCGGCGGCAACGTGCGCGCCTACCGCTACAGCTCCTGGGAGCTGCTGCGGCGCTTCGTGCAGAAGCACCGGGGGCTGACGGCGGTGAGCGCGCTGGCCCTGCTCCTGCTCATCGCCGCGCTGGTGGTCATCCACGACGAATCGAAGCGGGCCAAGGCGGCGCTGGGCGAGGCGCGCCACAATCTGGCGCAGGCGTACCTCGAGAAAGCGCACGGCGCCGGGCGCGAGTTCCTCTGGCACAAGGCCGAGGTCCTCTACGCCGCCGCGCGCGTCGAGGAGGACAGCCCGCAGGCGCGCTGGGGCGCGGTCATCGAGGGGCAGGACGCCGCGGGCGTCACCCGCATCGCCGGTCCGGAGGGCTGGGTGACCACGGTGTCGTTCGCGCCCGACGGCAAGTCGGTGGCCGCCGCCGGCATGGACGCCGCGGCGCGGGTCTTCGATCTCGAGACCGGGCGCGAGCTGTGGCGCTTCCGCGCGCCCGAGCCCATCAAGGACGTCGTCTTCTCGCCGGACGGCAGCGCCATCGCCACCCGCGACACCGCCGGCACCGTGCGGCTGCACGCGCGCGCGTCGGGCGCGCTGATCGGCTCGCTCACCTGCACCAGCTCCGGCAAGGGCTCGGTGGTCTTCTCCGCCGGACGGCTGGTCGCTGCCTGCCCCGAGGGCACCCGGGTCCTCGACCTGCGCACCGGACAGCGCCGGACCCTGCCCTTCAACTCGACGCGCGTCGCCGACTGCGGCGGCAGCATCCTCGCCTCCTCGGAGCGCGGCGTCCTGCTGGAAGGCGGCCCGGTCCTCTCGCTGCCGCCCGGAAAGCACGAGCTCGCCTGCGGCAAAGGCCTCATCGCCGCCACCGCCGATCGCGACGTCCACCTCTTCGACCGCGCCGGCCGCCCCCTCGGCGTCCTTGCCGGCCACACCGAGCGCGTCGCGCACGTCGCCATCTCCGCCGACGGCAAGCGCGTCGCCTCGGCCTCGCTGGACCGCACCGTCCGCCTCTGGGACGCGCAGTCGCGCAAGCCGCTGGCCGTGCTGGTGCGCGCAGCTCCGCCGGTCTGGGTGGACTTCGCGCCGGACGGCCAGCAGATCGCGGTGGGCGAGCAGCAGAACGCGCTTCTCCTCTGGGACGTCTCCGCCGAGCAGCGCGGCGTGGCCGGCTCCTTCACCGACTTCGCCTTCCTGCCCGGCGGCGGGTACGTCGCGGGCGGCAGCGCGGGGGTCATCGGCCGCTGGGGGCAGGACGGCAAGCTCCTGGCCTCGCTGCGCGAGGAGGGCGCGGTGGTCGACCTGGCCGTCTCGACCTCAGGCGCGCTGATGGCGGACCTGCGGGCCGACGGCGCCGTCAGCGTCTGGGACCTCGGCACGAGCGCGCTGCGCAGCCGGTTCAAGGTGGAGCCGCCGCAGAACGACGTCATCTTCCTCCCCGACGACACGCTGCTCCTGCGCGGCGAGACGGGCGCGCCCACCGTCCGCGACGCCGCCACCGGCCGCGTGCTGCGCAAGCTTCCCACTCCCGCGGGCCGCATCGAGGACTGGCACGTCACGCCCGACGGAAAGCTCCTCATCCTGCAGCTCGCTTCGGGGCAGCTCTCCCGGCTCGAGCTCGCCTCGGGCAAGTCGCTGCCGGAGACGGCGCTGCAGGCCTCGGCCATCGCGCTCTCGGCCGACGGCAGGACGCTGGCGCTGGGAGGGCTCGGGCACATCGCGCTGGTCGATCCGGTCACGCTCGCGCTCGCGGGCGAGCTGAAGATGGAAGACGCCGCCCCCGCCTCCCTCGCCTTCTCGCGCGATGGAAAGCTGCTCGCCGCCTCCGGACAGGACGGCGCCGCCCACCTCTACGAGCTGCCCGACGGCGTCGAGGTGGCCCACCTTCCCGTCGCCGGCGGAACCATCGTCTCCGGCCTGCAGTTCTCGGCCGACGGCTCGCTGCTCCACCTCAACGTCTCGGGCTCGACCTCGGCGCTGGGCGGCGTGCGCTTCCTGCACATCGGCAACCCGGCGGCGCTGCCTGCTCCTGCCGAGGCGCTGCGCCAGGTGCTCGACGACCACGGCGTCCTCTTGCACGGCGGCGAGATCGAGGCGCGCCCGCCGCCGGTGACCGCCGTCAGCGGCCCTGCGCAAGCGCAGTGACCAGCTCTTCCAGCGAGTCGCCCAGGCTCTCGAACTCGTGCGCGCCGGCGGCCATCAGCGAGATGCGCCCGTAGCGCCCGCGCTGCATCCGCGGCAGGTAGCCATAGCCCTCCGCCCCGCCGTCGGTGCCGAAGAGCAACAACCCGGGCGTGGCGCGGGTCACCTCCTGCGCCTCGGCCTCGCTGGCGATCTGCCGCGCACTCCACAGCACCAGCGGCCGCTTGCGCTGGCCCACGGTCCCGCGGGCGCCGTCGTGCAAGGCAAGAAAGGTTCGCAGGTCGCCGGGCAGCGGAAGGGCCTCGAGCTCCTCGGGCGCGGCGCCGTCGGGGGCGAGTTGCAGATCGGTCAGGTCCATGACTCTAGCCTACAGCTTCCGCAGAAATTCCTCCCCCAGCTCGCGAGACCGGCGCGTCGCCGCCTCGACGGCGTTCATGAGGACGTTGCGGAGGCCGCCGGCCTCCAGCGTGTGCAGGCCCGCGATGGCCGTTCCGCCCGGGCTGGTGACGCCGTCCTTGAGCATGCCCGGATGCTGGCCGCTCTCGATGAGGAGCTTGGCCGAGCCCAGCACCGTCTGCGCCGCCAGCTGCAGCGAGGCGCGGCGCGAGAGCCCGACTTTCACGCCCGCGTCGGCCAGCGCCTCGATGATGAGGAAGATGTACGCCGGCCCGCTGCCGGAGAGGCCGGTCACCGCGTCGAGCTGAGATTCGTCCAGCACCACGGTGAGCCCGACGCTGTCGAAGATGGTCCGTGCAGTCGCGAGGTCCGCCTCGGTGGCGTGCTCGCCGAGCGCGATTCCGGTGGCACCCGCGCCCACGGTGGCCGGCGTGTTGGGCATGGCCCGGACGATCCGCGGAGGAGCCGGCTTCGACGGCGACGGGACGGCACCCTGCGCGGAGGCATTGGCAGCCGGGTGCAGGCGCCGCTCGATGGCGGCGATGGGAACGCCCGCCGCCACGCTGATGACGAGCTTGTCGCGCGAGACGTCGGGCGCGATGGAGCGCAGCACCTGATCGAGGATCTGCGGCTTGACGCAGAGGACGATGACGTCGCTGTCGCGCGCCACCTCGGCGTTGCTGCCGCCGCGGATGCCGTAGGTTTGCGCCAGCTCCCGGACCCGCTCGGGCCGGCGCGCGCTGACGAGCACCTGCGCGGGCCTGGCCGCCCCCGTCTTGAGCAGGCCCTTGAGCAGCGCCTCGCCCATGTTCCCGGCGCCGATGAACCCCAGCTTCATGTCGGTGACCATGCCGCTCGCTTATCACGACACCAGCCCGGCCGAGGGCTTGCGGCGCGCCGGCGCCCCTGTCAGCCTGCGCCGATGAAAAAGCTCGCCGGAGAGTTCAGGGAGTTCCTCCTCAAGCAGAACGCGCTCGCGCTGGCGGTGGGCGTGGTCATCGGCGCCGCCATCGGCAAGGTGGTCTCGGGGCTGGTCGAGGACCTGATCATGCCCGTCCTCGGCGTGCTGCTGCCCGGCGGCGACTGGCGCAGCGCCCAGTTCACGCTCTCCGGAAACAACGCCATCAAGTACGGCGACTTCGTCGGGCGCATCGTCGACTTCATCATCGTGGCCGCGGTGGTCTTCTTCATCGTCAAGGCGCTGGTCGAGCAGCCGCCGCCGCCCGCCACCAAGTCCTGCCCCGAGTGCCTGGAGACGATCCCGAAGGACGCCCGCCGCTGCCGCGCCTGCACTTCCGTGGTCGCCTGATCAGCCGCGGTCGGGCACCTTGGCCCGCGCTGCCACCGCGGCGGTGAGCACCGACTGCTCCAGCTTGGGAATGACCGGCCTCGCCGTCCCCACCGCCTCGGAGATGGAGCCCAGCGCGCCCAGCAGCGCCGTCGCCTCGTAGGGAATGAAGACCTTGTTGTTGCCGCTGCTCATGTTCTGCAGCGCCTCGATGTACTTGAGCGCGAGGATCTGCGGCGACACGCCCGCCTCGTTGATGGCCTTGAACTGGATGGTGGTCGCCTGCCCGGTGCCGGAGGCGCGGAGGATCTCCGACTGGCGGTCTCCCTCGGCACGCGCGATCTGTGCGTCGCGATCGCCCTCGGCCGCGAGGATCTTGGCCGCCTTCTCGCCCTCGGCCCGCAGGACGGCCCCCTGCTTCTGCCCTTCCGCCGTGGTCACCTGCGCGCGGCGCTCCCGCTCGGCCTGCATCTGCAAGGCCATAGAATCGGAGATGGACTTGGGCGGATCGATCTCGCGGATCTCCACCCGGGTGACCTTGACGCCCCACTTCTCGCTGGCCTCGTCCAGCACCTCGCGCAGGCGGACATTGACGTGGTCGCGGGAAGTGAGGCTCTCGTCGAGCGTCAGCCCGCCCATCAGATTGCGCAGGTTGGTCCGCGTCAGCTGATCGATGGCGTAGCCGACGTCCTGGATCTCGTACTTGGCCTTCACCGGGTCGACCACCTGGTAGTAGATGACCGACCCAACGCCCATGCCGACGTTGTCGCGGGTGATCACCTGCTCGGAGTCGAGGCCCAACACCATCTCGCGCATGTCGACGTGGTTCTGCAGCGCCGCCTGCCCCTGCCTGCGCATGAGGAACGGGCTGGGCTTGTCGATGAGCGGCACCACCAGGCTGAGCCCGCTCTGCAGCGTGCGGTGGTAGCGGCCCATCCGCTCGATGATCATCACGTGCGCCTGGGGGACGACGCGCAGCGCGGCGCGCAGGAAGAGGATGGCGGCGAAGGCCAGGGCTCCGACGGCGATGAGTTCGGTCATGTTGGCTACCTTTCGAGGGGGACGACCACCAGCAAGAGACCGTCGCGCTCCACCACCTGCGCTTCGGTGCCGGGCGCGATCACTCCGGAGACCGAGCGCGCTTTCCAGTGCTCGCCGGTGAGCAGCACCACGCCTTCGCGCTGCTCGCCGACGGGCTCGAGAACCTTGACGCGCTTGCCGACGATGGCCTCGGCGTTGCCGGTGAGGCGCCGTCCGCGGCGCAGGTGAGCGAGGCGGCCGACCAGCGGATATTCGGCGATGAGGGCAGCGGAGAAGAGAAGGACTTGTACGGAAGGGCTCGCGCCCAGCGCGGCACCGGCGGCGGCAGGTACGCAG